>NZ_JBEOWJ010000047.1:0-74677 GCF_040295965.1 Streptosporangium sp. NPDC002544
GCTCGTCAACAATGCCGGCGTCGCGACTCGTGCGAACCTCCTGACCGGCGACCTCGACACGATCCGGCTCGAGCTCGACACGCACGTGTTCGGAACCCTCGGCGTGATCCGCGCGTTCGCGCCGGTTCTCGCGTCGAACGGCGGGGGAGCGATCGTGAATATCCTGTCGGTGCTGTCGTGGTTCGCCTCCGGCGGATCGAGCGCCTATGCCGTGGCCAAGGCCGCCGAGTGGAACATGACCAACGCCCTGCGCATCGAGCTCGCCGGCCAGAAGACCCTGGTGCAGGGTGTGCATCTTGGAGCCGCCGACACCGACATGATGGCCGGTTACGACGTTCCGAAGATCGACCCGGCGGAGGTCGCCCGAGCCGGCCTCGATGGTGTGGAGTCCGGTGCGATCGAGGTGCTGGTCGATGACGCGAGCCGCTACGTGAAGGCTTCGCTCGCGGCAGACCCCGCGCGGTTCTACGCCCAGTTGCCGGCGAATTGACCCGGAACCCGCCACGCCGACGTGACAGGGTCGGTCGCCGACGCGCATCCGACCCCCACCTCGGTGATAGAGAGCTACGAGCCCTGAGCGTCAGCGGTTTTCTGACTGATCCGGCGGGCGGCCTCGACAACTGCTGAGCGGTGCAGGGCCAGTCGCTCTGGCGACCAGGACTGGCCGACCTGTCCGGGATCGACGTCCTCGGCGGCCCAGAACCACGCCTGGGCCATGGCGAGGACCATGGTCAGGAGATCGTCCGGCTGTATCTCCGGGGCGAGATCGCCACGCTGCTGCGCGTCGGCCACTTCCGCGACTTTGCGCCGGAAGGTGTCCGGTTCGAGTCCGGTGGCGGAGGGGCGTTCCAGTAGCCTCCACAGTCGCAGGCGCATCAGGTCCGGCCGGGCGACGAGGTGGTCGAAGATCGCGCCGGCGTATCCGGGCAGGTCCTCGACGTCGAACGGGACCGACTCGGCGCCCTCTGTCATCGCCCGGTGCAGCACCTCGTCGAACAGCTGCTCCTTGTTGCCGAAGTAGACGTAGATCAGCCGCTTGTTCGCACCTGCCGCCTCGGCGATCCGGTCCACTCGGGCGCCTGCGATGCCGTAGGCGGCGAATTCAGCGAAGGCGGCGTCGAGCAGCCTGGCCTTGGTGGCGCTGGAGTTTCGTGGCATGTCCGCCACCGTAGCAAGTAACTATCTAGTTATTGACACCCGCAGGCAGTCGCCCTATCGTATGTATCTATCTAGTTAGATATTTATCGGAGGAACCTCCATGGAACACCGCGCACTGGGCCGCCAGGGGCTGACCGTCAGCGTGCAGGGTCTCGGCTGCATGGGCATGAGCGTCTTCTACGGCGCCACCGACGAGACCGAGTCGCTGGCCACCATCGACCGCGCCCTGGAGCTGGGCATCACCCTGCTGGACACCGCCGAGAGCTACGGCCCCTTCGCCAACGAGCAACTTCTTGGCCAGGCGCTGGCAGGGCGCCGGGATGCCGCCGTCCTTGCTACCAAGACCGGCGTGGAGATCACCGACGACGGCCGGCTACTCGACCTGAACGGCCGGCCCGAGTACGTGCGCCGGGCACTCGAACGTTCGCTGCGGCACTTGGGCACCGACCACGTCGACCTGTACTACCTGCACCGCATCGACCCCAAGGTGCCGATCGAGGAGACCGTCGGCGCGCTGGCCGAGCTGGTTGCCGAGGGCAAGGTACGCCACATCGGCGTGTGCGAGGCGTCCGCCCAGACGATCCGGCGTGCCCACGCCGTGCACCCGCTCACCGCTGTCCAGACCGAGTACTCGCTCTTCGAGCGCGACATCGAACACAACGGCGTGCTCGACACCCTACGGGAACTGCAGATCGGACTGGTCGCCTACTCCCCGCTGGGGCGCGGCTTCCTCTCTGGCGCCATCACCAGCCCTGACGACTTCGCCGAGGACGACTGGCGCCGGACGGACCCCCGCTTCCAGAGCGAGAACTTCGACCGCAACCTCGACGTCGTCCGCGAGGTGCGCCGCATCGCCTCCGCCAAGGACGTCACGCCCTCCCAGCTGGCCCTCGCCTGGGTCCAGCACCAGGGCGCGGTCGCCATCCCGGGCACCAAGCGGCGCCGCTACCTGGAGGAGAACATCGCTGCGACCGAGGTGACCCTCTCCGCCGAGGACCTCGCCGCGATCGAGGCGGTCGCCCCGCACGGCGTGGTCACCGGCGACCGCTACGCACCAGAGTTCATGGGCACGCTCAACGGCTGAGGCCCGACCAGCGGCAGCAGCCGGCGCGGGTGCGGCTGGCCCGGCAGGTCAACACCCAGGAAAGCGCGGTACGCGCCGCGCTGCTGGGCGGCGTCGTCCCGATCGATGTCGCCTTCGACCGCGTTGGCGCCCCACGCCCGGCCCGCCGGACCGCCACAGGAGCCCCTGACCGCGACGCATCGGGTAGCGGTGTTGTCGGGACGGGTGAGTAGGTCGCGGGCGCGGCGGATCTGCTCGGGTGTCATCGCCGAGGGCCGGCCGAGGCGCTGTCCGCGAGTGTGGGCGGCGGCCAGGCCCTCGTTGGTGCCTTCCACGATCGATTAACCGACAAGATCAACAAGATGGGGTCGTATCCAGAGCGGGTAGCCGCTCTCCCACTTACGATGGCCTGCCATCTTGATCACCGACGGATGCCCGAACAGGTCAGCTGAAACGACTGCTCTGCCTGCTGCTCGTAGGTCAATCGTCTGCCGACCGCTTGGTGCCGCCGCGCAGGTTGGCAGAGCCGGCCAAGTACGGGATGAGCGCGGATGCCTCGCAGATCCGCCGCCACCGCGACGGTCGCCGGTTGGCGACGCTGCTGGCCACGGTCGCGTTCCTGGAGGCCAAGTCGGTCGATGACCCCCTGGGACTGCTGGATCTGCTGATGACGACCGAGCTGCTGAACAAGGCGCAGACGGCTGCGGACAAGGAGAAGGTTCGCAAGCACCCGAAACCGGCCAGGGCCTCGGCCCGCCTGGCCGTGGCAGTGGAGGCGTTGTTCGACTCCGACTCCTGGGGCGGCCCGGAGGAGGAGCCGCGGGTCGCGGAGGTCTGGGAGGCGATCGAGGCGGTCGTGTCGCGGGCGGAGCTGCGGGCCGCGCTGGTGTTGGTGAATGAGACCGTCACCCTGGCGGGCGGGCTTCGATCACCCGGTCTGGTTCCTCTGACCAGGCGATGTCTCCAGACAGGGTGTGCCCTTCACAGTGCTCGCGGCGACATCTGTCACCCGGGTTCGGTGCGGCTCCGCCGCCCCGGTGGGCGGAGGGGCCGTGACCTGCTGGGAACCGATCTATCCGAGCACCGGGTAGTTCGCGCGGAACACGTTGTGCGGGTCACGGGCCCGCTTGATCTCCCGCAGCCGCGCGAGTGCGCTGCCGGAGAAGGACTTCGCCGCCGTGTCACCGGGGGACAGCACGGTGTACGGCTTGCGCCCGCTGATGTAGGCCTCCAGGTCGGCCACAACCTCGGCCTGCTTGGCGCGCGTCGCATCGGCCGCGTGCGGCAGGCCGAGACCCAGCAGGCCGAGCAGGTACGGCTCAGCCACCGCGCCGCTCGCACCGGCCCCGCCGCCCGGCTCGGCGAGCGCCCCGCCCAGGTGCCTGATCTGCAGGTTGATGAGCGGTTCGACCGGCTTGGCCAGCAGGAGCTCCACCGCGTCCGCGTCCAGGCCGGTGAGCAGCTCCGCACGAGCGATGGATGGGACCGGATCGGTGGGCTCGGCGGTGATGTCACCCAGGTTGGCAACCGGGACGACGCCGCGGCTGTCGGAGATCGCGCCCTCGATCTTGTCGATGCGCGCCAGCAGGTCCTCCCCCTGAGCCGCCTCACCCAGGTAGGCCAGATCCAGCGTCACCATCGGCGGCGCGCCGGGTGGCTGGAGCCGGTTGATCCAGACACTGAGTTCACGCGGCGCCTCGGCGGTGATCTCCAGGAACGCGTCGTACACCTCCCTGGTCCGGTGCTCCGGCCAGATCACGCGCCCGCCGTACAGGACTGGCGCGGGATACAGCTCGAGTTCGAGGGCGGTCACCACCGCGAAGTCCCCGCCACCGCCGCGCAGCGCCCAGAACAGCTCGGGATCGGACTCGGCGGTCACCCGGCCCGGCTCGCCATCGGCGTCCACGATGTCGATAGCCCGCACGCTGTCGGAGGCGAAGCCGTACTTGCGGCCGAACCAGCCGACCCCACCGCCCAGGGTGTAGCCGGTCACGCTGACCCCCGGCGCGCTGCCGGCCAGGCCGGTCAGACCCAGCGGACCGGCCGCCGCCAGCACCTGCCCCCACTTCACGCCCGCGCCCACCCGGACCACGCGCTCCTGCGCGCGTACCTCCACCTCGTTCAGCAGGCCGGTACGCAACAGGATCAGGCCTTCCACATCACCCGAGGCGCCATGCCCGCTCGGCTGCGCGGTCACCGTCATACCCGCCCGCCGCGCATAACGCACGAGCGCCGCCACGTCATCGGCATCCGCGGCCTCCACCACGGCCGCCACCGGCTGCCTGACGGTCAGATTCCACGCGGTGGCCGCCTGTTCGAAGCCGTCGTCATCGGCCAGGAGCACGCGCCCCTTGAGGACACCGCGCAGATCGTTGATCGTCATCCTCGTCTCCCTTTTTCGAGTTCTCAAAAATGCGAAGGAACACCGTGCTGCACTACGGGAAGGACGGCGCCCTGACCGGCCCCGGGCAAGGATCACGCCGAAACCTCGATGCTGGCCCTGCGCCTGCGGCGGTCCGCGCTGGTGCACGTCGACACGCTGCTGCTTCAGCAGGTTCTCGCCGAGCCGAGGACCGGCGCGGCCTGACCGCGCTGTTCCGGTCCGACGTCGACCGGCTGCTGGATCGCTGGTGCGGCGATGGCGGGACGTGTCGAAGGGCTCCGGCCGCCGGACCACGTGGTTTACGCGATGAGCAGGAGCGCGCCGATCGCCAGCATCACCACGGCGGTGGCGCCGTGGATGCCGTAGGCGGCCGCCTTGGGCCCGTTGCTGCGCAGCACGATCAGCGCGTCGCCGATGGGTATGAAGCCGGCGGCCAGCATGAACCAGCCCAGCAGCTGGGTTGTCCCGCCGACCAGCACGATGAGGATGAAAAGTCCTGAGGCTATGTCGCGCACGCCCTTGACGGACAACCAGGCCTGGAAGCTGCGGTCCTCGGTCGGCGTGTCGGGGATGCCGAAGCCGACCGCGGCCTGCGGCGCCCAGAAGGCGCGGGCGCCCATGACGATGACGCCCGCGCCGATCAGTCCGGCGAGCACAGTGGCGATGGTGCTGAGCATGAGATGTCCCCCTCGATAGCAGCGCCCTCTCTAGCGGCGCTAGATATGGTAGCGACCATATTCCTATCGTAGACATCTTGTCTAGCGTTGCTATGATGCTGCCATGTCCGCCATCACCAAACGCCGCGAACGTGAACGCGCCCAACGCCATCAGCTGATCATCACGGCCGCCCGCGAACTGGCCGAGGCCGAAGGGTGGGAGGCAGTGACAACGCGAAGGCTGGCTGAGCGCGTCGAGTACAGCCAGCCCGTGCTCTACAGCCACTTCAACGGCAAGGACGCCATCCTGCGCGCCGTTGCCATCGAAGGCTTCGCTGAACTCGCCGCCCGCCTGCGCCGTGCCCGGCTGGCCACTCCCGAGCCGCCTCAGGCACTGCACGCCGTCTGCCGCGCCTACCTGGAGTTCGCGACCGAGCAGCCCGCCCTCTACCAGGCCATGTTCGTCCTGCCGACCGATGTGAAGTTCGCGCACGCCGAGACGCCGCCCCCACTGCGCGCTGCTTTCGACGAGTTCGTGAGCTGCTTCCGCTCGGACAACCTGCGACGCGAACTGTTCGCCGAAGTCACCTGGAGCGCGTTGCACGGCATGGCCGCCCTGTCGGACAGCGGCCGCATCCCCCCGAACGGCCAAACGGAGCGGCTCGACTTCCTCGTCACCCAGATCGCCGGCACGCCAAGTGGACCGGCCACGTTGTGAGGGGCAATTGAAAGGCCAAGGATCCGAGCCGAGCCACTAGCTGTTCCGTAAGGGGATCCCTCGGCGGAACACCGCGCAACCGGAACAGCCCCCCAGGTCAGGGTGTTCCGTATAGGTGTTCCGCGAACCGTTCCGGTGAAGGTCCCCTATCCGGAACGCTTCAGAGCGTGAACGGGACCAGGGGCGGTTACGCGCACTGCAGCACCGATGAACAAGACGTCGTGATCCAGACCGAGCAGCTCCTCGCGCTCGGCGCCCCCGAGAACCGCATCTACATCGACCGCGGCTTCTCCGGCACCACCCGCCGCAACCGCGCCGGCCTCGACCAGGCCCTGGCCGCCGTCTGGGACGGCACGGTCTTCACCGTCACCAAGTTCGACCGGTTCGCCCGCAACATGGCTGAGGCCAACGACCTCCTCACCGACCTGTCCGGCCGGGGCGTCCACTTCGGGCTGGGCGCATCCGTCTACGACTGGAACGACCCCTTCGGCCGGCTCTTCCTGCAGACCCTCGCCATGGTCGCCGAGTTCGAGGCCAACCTCGGGAACCTGCGCACCCGCGAGGGCATGGCGCTGGCCAAGAAGAACGGCAAGCTCAAGGGCAAGCAGCCCAAACTGCCCGAACCGGCGCGGCGTTCCATCCGCCGCCGCTACGCCGAGGGCGAGGTCTCCCTGGCCGACCTGGCCGTCGAGTACAGCGTCGGGCGCTCCACCATCCACCACATCATCCACGGAGCCCCAGAAACCGCCAGGTAGAAAGCGGATCATCGCCTGCCCTGCCCCTCGCCGTGGCTATGAGGGCTCCGGGCCACCTGGTCAGGATCAATCGGACGGCCTGTGACCTACGCCCATGAGTGGTCGCATCAGAACGGCCGGTGGCGATAGCCCGAGTCCCAACGGCTCGCTAACGCCACCGGCCGATCGGTTGCTGCTCAAGGCCCGGATCCAACTGGGTCCAGGTGGGTCCGTGTCCGTCAAGCGGTGGCACGGAAGGCGTGCGTATGCGGGCCCGGTCAGCCCGTGAACGGTGTCGGCGTGCCCGTCCCCGGTGCGGGCCCGCTCGTGCACGAGGGACACGGCGGCCTGGCCATTGGCGGTTGTCAGCCCCGTGCGTCGGCGAGTATCCCGCGCTCGGCGTCAACGTGCCGTAACGCCGCCCGCACGCTGCCGGAACCGGGCGGCAGGAGTGGCAGCCGTACCGCGGCGGTCGGGATGCGCCCCTGTGCGTGCAGGACCGCCTTGATGACGGTGGGGTTGGGCTCGGCGAACATCGCGCTCGACATGGCGGCGAGGCGGTGACCGAGTGTTCTGGCCCGAAAGGTGGCGCCGGCGTGCCACGCGTCGACCAGCTCGACGAATCGTGCCGTGGCGAAGTGCGCCGAGGCCAGAATGCCGCCGTGTGCGCCAAGGGCCAGCAGAGGCGAGATGAAGGCGTCGTCGCCGCCCAGCACCGCGAAGCCGGCCGGCGGGTCTGCCAGCAGCTCGATGGCGTCGGCGTCGATTCCGCCGACGGCGTACTTGATGCCGGCCACACCGGCAAGATCGGCCAGCCGCCGGACGGCATCGGCGGACAGGTGCTGCCCAGTCCGGTACGGGACGTGGTAGACGACGAGCGGGACAGGGCTGGCCACGGCCAGAGCCGCGAAGTGCGCGATGATCCCCGCCTCGCCGGGCCGCAGGAACGGCGGCACCACACTGAGTGCGGCGACCACCTCTGAGCGCCCACGCAATGCCTTCACCGCCTCCACCGTGCCGGCGCCGACCACAAGCCGGGCCGAGCGCTCACGGCACACCCGAGCGATCACATCGACGACGCCACGCTGCTCCGCGGCGGTCAACGACGTCGGTTCCGCGGTGGTGCCCAGCGCCACGACGCCTGACGCACCGGCGTCCAGCACCTCGTGCGCCAGGGCCTCCAGCGCGGTGAGGGCCACGGCACCGGTGGCGTCGAACGGGGTGATCAGCGGTACGTACACACCGGTAAGCGTCATGGTCTCAGCATCCGGCAGGTAAACCGGTAAGGTCCAGTTCACATTCCTGAACAGAACCGTAAGCTGGACTGATGCTCGACGTGCGCCGCCTACGCCTGCTGTGCGATCTTTCCCGCCTCGGCACGATCGCCGCCGTCGCGCAAGCGCACACCTACACCCCCTCGGCGGTCTCCCAGCAGTTGTCCGCATTGGAACGAGAGGCGGGCGTACCACTGCTGGAACGCACCGGCCGGCGGGTCACCTTCACCACGGCCGGCCGGATTCTCGTACAGCACGCCGAGACGGTCCTCACCGCGCTGGAACAGACGACGGCCGCGCTGGCCGCGCTGGCCACCGGACCGTCCGGCCCACTGCGCATCGGCGCCTTCCCGACCGCGGTTCGTACGTTCCTCCCGGCGGCGCTGGTCGCACTGGGTCGACGGCACCCCGAGTTAGAGCTGACCGTGACCGAACTGGACCCGGTCACGGTGCCGGACGCCCTGCGCGAGCGGCGACTCGACGTCGGGCTGCTGCACGACTACGACGTCGTGCCGGTCGAGCCGGATCCCGTTTTGGACGCGGTACCGCTGCTGGACGAGACGGTGTTCCTCGCCGTGCCCGGCACCGCACCCGCAGCCGAGGACACCGGCCCGCTACGAGACGTGCGAGACGCCGCCTGGATCATGGCCAGCCCCGGCACCCTCTGCCACACCGTTACGCTGCACGTCTGCCGCAGCGCGGGCTTCACGCCCCGGGCGCGTCACCACGCCGACGACTTCGCCGCCGTGCTCGCACTGGTCGCGGCCGAGCAAGGCGTCTCGCTGGTACCGCAGCTGGCCGCCGCGCAGCCACCCCCCGGCGTCCGCCTCATTCCGCTGTCCATCCGCAGACGGACCCACATCGCCTACCGGCAAGGCGCCGCCACCCACCCGGCCATAGCCGCGTTCGTATCCGCGATCCGCGCCTCCACCAGCGACTTCCTCAACCGCTGAACACACCGAGTCCGTCCTGGCTGTCACATGTCGTTTTCCGTCCCCGGCTCGACGTCGGCAGGCGATGCGGCTGCCCCAGCCTGTCAGCCGACCTTGATCTCAAAGAGAAGCCGACCATCCGGGACGAAGAACATCCGTGCGTCGGAGAGCTTGGGCAGGCGGTATGTGACGACCGGGATGACGCAGCCGTCCGCGTCGGCGCAGTCCTTGGGGCCGACCTCCCGCACGCTGGGCTTCGACCTCAGCCATTGACGTGCGCTCTCGGCCGCCGGGTCGATAGGGCATGAGGTGGAGCACGCGGTGAACGTTTTTCGCACCACCCCGTCTCCGGCGTCGGTTTCGGAGATCTGGGTGAAGCCGGTGGGCGCTCCCAGGTCCCGAGCGGTGCGCAAGTTGGCCTTGTACGTGGCGTCCGCTCCCCCGAGCACCGCATATCCGATCATCGCCGCGGCCACCGCAAGAACGGACACGGCCGCGACGGTCAGCGTGATGAGGGCGGCTCGCCTGCGCGGCGCGGGACGCTTTCCAGGGGGCGGTGGTTGGGCGCGGACGGGAAAAGCCGGTTCCCGGACAGGCGCCTGCCCTTCCGGCGCGAGCCGGGCCAGCAGCGTGTGGAGCTGATCGGCGGTTGGTCGCTCGGCCGGATTCTTGCGAAGCAGGCTACCGAGCACCGATTCGAGAGGACCGGCGTGCACGGCCGGGGCGGGGTCCTCCGTCATGATGGCGACGAGGACTTCCCCGGGACTCGCGTCGCCGAACGGGGGACGGCCTTCCACGGCGGTGTACAGGGTCGCGCCCAACGACCACAGATCGGAGGCGGCGGTGGCCGCAAGCCCCCGCACCTGCTCGGGAGCCATGAAGGCGGGTGTCCCCATCAGCACACCCGAATGGGTCAAGGCCGCCTCGCCGTCGACGGCCGCGATCCCGAAGTCGGTCAGGACGATGCGATCGCCTTCCAACAGTACGTTGGCGGGCTTGATGTCCCGGTGGGTGATGCCCGCCTGATGTGCCGCACGCAGCGCGGACACCATCTGCGATCCGATGTGGACGACCCGGGCGGGCGGCAGCGGCCCCTCGGCCCGCAGCAGGTCGGTCAGGGACCGGCCGTGCACCAGCTCCATGACGATCCAGGGACGCCCGTCCTCGCCGGTGATCCGATCGTGGACGGTAACGACGCCGGGATGCTTCAGCCGGGCGGCGGCGCGTGCCTCCCGATCCAGGCGCGCGATCCAGATCTGCCGCTGGGCGGCGTCCAGGTGCTCGGGCAGCCGGAGCTCTTTGACGGCCACCTCCCGGCCCAGCCGCTCATCGTGGGCACGCCAGACGACCCCCATGCCGCCCTGCCCCAGCAGCCCGGTCAACCGGTACCGGCCGACCAGGATCCGATTGAGATCCTCCACGCCCTGACTCTAAAGGCCGTCTCCCAACGTCGCCCCTGCCGCATCTTGCCGGCCCGGTTTCGCCGCCACCTGTTCGGCGACGTGTGCGCGCCTGCCTGTGAGCTTTGACCTCAACCGCGGTTGAGATTGCAGGATGAGCGACCAGGGACTGTTCGGCATCTGACCATGAGGAGCATGTAGGTGAGCACGGACACCGGCTTTTACTCGATCATCGACTACACCGTCGACGGCTTTGATACCCAACGGGAGTTCGTGGCGGCCTTCGCGGAGATCCAGGAGCGGTGGGTGCGTTTCTATCCCGGATACCGGTCGGCTCGCTTTCACGTGAGCACCGACGGCACCCGTGTGTACAACATCGTGCACTGGGCCAGCGAGGCGGACTACCGCAACTTCGTGGAGACCTCGGACACCGAAGGCCGGATAGCCGCCATCGGCAAGGCCCTGGAGGGTCTGTCCGGCAAGGCCGAAGCGCGCATGAGCGGGATTCCCACCTACACCGTCGCCTGGGAGGTCGATCCCGGGCCGCAGCGCCTCGACTCCTGATCGAGCCGGAGCCCCGCTCAGCGGGCACCTTGACCGGCCTGAGCGCCAGGCCGATGGCAAGGGCGACGCGGCGGCGAGACGAACACCTGTGGCCCAACAGTCACCGATCATCAAAGGACGTCCATGAAGGTAGAGATATACGCCGATGTGCTATGTCCGTGGTGCTACATCGGCAAGAGACGACTGACGGCGGCACTGGACGATATCGCCGACCGCGCCAGGGTGGAGATCATCTGGCGCAGTTACGAGCTCGCCCCGGAGGAAGGCCGGATCCCCGGCACAACGGCCGCCGAGGCCATGGCCGGATGGTGGGGTGACCAGGCGCCGATCCGCGTCGCCCGGATTCAGGCCCTGGGCGCCGCGGAAGGCCTGGAGCTCAACCTGCATCTGGCACGGCCGGTCAATACCTTCGACGCGCACCGGCTGTGCCATCTGGCGGCCGGCCACGGGCTGGCCGACCAGATGATGGAGCGCCTGCTTCGCGCCTATCACACCGAGGGGCTGAACGTGGCCGACTCGCGGGTTCTGCAGCGCCTGGGTGCCGAGGCCTGCCTCGATGCCGACCAGGTGCGCGCCGTCCTTGCCGGTGACGACTACGCCGAGGAGGTGCGGGCCGATCGATGTCGTGCGGCCGAGCACGGCGTCACCGGCGTCCCCTCGCTGGTGATCGACGGCAGGCCACCGATCTCCGGTGTCCAGCCCGCCGCCGAGCTACGTCGGCTGCTGGAGCACGGCTCGCCCCGCCCGCACGGTGTCCCGGCCACGCCTGATCGGACCGGCTGACGCCCACCCGCATCGGCTTCCGCGTACGACTTCTCTGAAGGGAATGGCACCGATGTATAAGCTTCGCTTTTAACCCGGTAGCGGATGGTGCTCGACGCGGGACGACCACCGCGCGATGCTCCGAGTACGACCAAGTGCCCAAAGGTGCGTGGTGGCCGTCGTTTCCAGTTTCCTCCCGCCAGACCTGTCCCGCCACGGGCCAGCCGATTTAGCGGCATTCCGGCAGCAGCTGATGAGCTGCTTCACCCGCCGCCGAGATGCGCTGTTCGAACTCACCGATGCCGTATTGGCCGCCGGGCCGGTGCTCTCGCTGCCGCACCTGTCGCTGGATCCTGGGCACCGGCGCGGGCACGGCAGTGTGTATGCCGCGCTCGCCAAGGGACGAATCAACACCGACGCGCTGCGGGATCTGCCGGCCAGTCGGTTGCGTCAGCGGCCTGCGGTGTTCGCTGTCGACGTCAGCCGCCGGCCGCGCAGCGATGCCGAATGCTCACCCGGCCGCGGGTTCTACTACCATCCCACGCGGCACTCGGCAGGCAAACCGATCATCGCCGGGTGGGCGTTTTCCTGGCCGGCCTGGAGCTGACGACCAACTCCTGGACCGCCCCGCTGGACGTGATGCGCCGCCGCCCGGCACGAACGTCAACGACGCCGCGGCCGCTCAGATCCTCGCCCTGCTGCCGCACCTGCCCAAGTCCGCCGGGTCACCCGGTGGGAATGGCCGACCGGCATCACCGACGAGGAACGCGAGCAGCTGCGCCGCCAGCTCGACGACGAGTTCTGACCGCCACCCGCGCCCGCTGTCGGCACTCTCACTCCGCGTCGAGGCGGACCAGCCGCGTGGCCGTGGTCCGCGCGGCCGCCTTGCTCGCCTCGCTCCCTTGGCCGCGCATCGGCGTGCCGGTGGCGAGCAGGCGGGTGTCGGCGGCCGCGGTGAAGGCCGGTGCGTGCGACGGGCTGGCCGACTCCACTGTCCAGGTGACGGGGCTTGAGGAACATTCGTTCCGGATCGTGCGCTGGCTCGTTACCGCAGATAACGGGGTCGCTTCACGCGGACGACGCTGGGCGGGACCGTAGCCCACCATGACTGCTACCACAGATATCGGGCTGTTGTCCGTGGTAGGCCGTCACGGAGCGTACAAGCGCCAGTTTCCGGTCCGATGCTCCTCGCCCCCCTTTCCGGCCCGCGTTTCAGGGAGCGCGGTCGAAGCCCGCGGGGGCGTCGGCGCCGACCGGAGTGGTGGCGGTGGGGCGGTTGGACTGGCAGCGCTGCTTCTCGGAGCCGGTCATCGGACCGGTGCGCTGGTAGAGGCGGTCGGACAGCTCGGTGGCGGGGTAGTCCAGGACGGTGTGCAGGCGCCACTCGGTGTGGGGGTCGGCGGGAGCCGGGCTGGTGGTGAACCAGCCCTCGGTACGGCGGCGCCCGGCCTGGGTCTCCACCCATGAGGCCTCGGCGGGCTGGACGACCTCGGTGACGTTGTGGGTGATGGAGGTGGCCCAGCTGGGAGCCGTTCCGGACCCGGCGGCGAACTGCTGGGCCATGGAGCTGGCCGCGCCCGCGCTGCCCGGTAGCCCGGCCTTGGCGGGCAGGTCGCCGTAGGAGCGCCCCGCGACGGTGACGGGCCGGTTGCGGGTCAGGGCGTTGCGGGTGCAGTTGATGTAGGTGTCGCCGTTGGTCTTCGCGGGCTCGTAGTAGGTGTAGGAGTAGTCCTCCTGCGGGGTGAAGGAGCAGGTGCCGGACGCGCTCGCGCAGTGGTTGACGGCGTCGGCGACCGGCCTGCGGTCGTTGCCGTAGAAGGCCTGGGAGGCCGGCAGCGCGGTCTTCGGGATGGTCTTGTCCACCGGCGGCGGGATCTGGACCGCCCGCACATTGGCGATCAGGGGACCGCAGTCGCCTCTGGCGTTGTCGGTGGCGGGCACTTGGGAGGTGAAGGTGAGCAGTGGCTCGTGCTCGCCGGCGGTGAAGGTGTAGGTCTGGCCGGTGCGCCAAACACCGGTGCCGAGGGTCCTGGGTTTCTTGTTCGGGTCCGGGGCGGTGGTCTGGGTGCTGGCCTGGCCGCCGTCGCCCTCGACGGTGTAGGTCTGGCCTTGGGCGAGGGCCTCTGGGGTGCAGACGGCGGCCACGCTGGGGCTGTCGTCGAAGGTGACGGTGACCTGGGCGCCCGCGCGCACACCGCGCAGCCGCTGCTTGAAGGAGTGGGTGGCGGCGTTCGGCAGGCGAAGCATGACGGCCGTCTTGCCGTCGGGATGGCCCGAGACGGTGTCGGCATAGCGGGCGACGCCGGAGGATGTGCCGGATCCGTTGGTCGAGCCGACGGACCAGCCCTGGACAGCCGCCCAGTTCGGGCCGGTGCCGGTGAAGGCGGGCAGGGCGAAGTCGCCGTTGATGACGGCGACCGGCTTGGTATCGGGCCCTGCGGTCTGCGCGGATGCTGTGGCAGGGGCAGGCTGGGTGGCGTGTGCGGGCTGTGCCGCCAGGCCCAGGCCCAGCAGTAGTGCGCCGGCGACGGCGGCCCTGGCGGGAGTGTGCGGTGACGTCATGATGATCTCCACGAAAAAAAGGGGTGCTCGGGCGGGGCGGTCAGGAACGCTCGGCGGTGAGCACGGTGCGTTGCCTCAGCCGCGCGCCTTCCGGCAGCGCGGGAAGGATCGTCGAGCGATCAGCCCTGCGGAATCCGCGGTTGACGGTGTCTTCCACGGCGGTCTTGCTCGCGGGCCGCAACCGGTCGCAGGTGTCGCCCGGCACGGTGAAGGTGTCGGCGACGAAGGTGCTGGTGTTCACGGTCGAGGGGCCGTCGACCGTGACGTTGCGCACCTGCAGGGCGCCGATGGTGATCTTTCCCGCGACCCGTTGCATGGCGGAGCTGGCCCCAAAAACCAGGGCGTCGCCTGAGCGGACGGTGGTGGTGTAGGAGGTTGTCTCGGTGTTCTCGGTGGTCCAGCTGCGCTGGTAGTGGAGCTTGAAGGCGCCCTGGAAGGCGCCCTTGGCGCCGAGCGAGCCCGCCAGTTTGCCGCTGCCGTTCGCCCCTCCTTTGGCATTGAACGCGGCGTATGGCCCCTGCTGGGTGTTGGGGGTGGTGAAGGTTCCGCTGCCTTCTCCCGACACCCCTGCGGAGGCCTCGCCGGAGGCGTTGACCTGCCCCTCGATCGAGATGTTGCCGGTTATCTCACCGCCGAGGTTGTCGGTGCTGCCGGTACGCAAGGTGACCTGGCGTGCCACGCTGATCGGGTCCTTGGTGCAGTTGATGACCGCGTTGCCCAGGGACTTGACGGCGCTGTAGTACTCGCGGGAGGCCTGCGGGTCGATGCGGAAGCGGCAGGCGCCGGGGTTTTCCGCGCACCGCCTGACCGCCTCGTCCACTGATGGCAGCGGCTTGTCGCCGTCGAAGGCCCGGGCGACAGGAACGTCGGGCACGTCGGGCACGCCGGGCATGGGGGTGGCCAAGGCGGTCGCCGGAACGAGCGCGACCAGGACGGCGGCGAAAACCAGCGGTGTCCAACGAAGAGGAGAGTTCACGGCGGTCATGGGTTCATCAGCTCGCAGACACCGGTCAGCTGGGAGAAGTCAGGGGAGTTACGCAGTGCGGCGGGCAGGCCCGCGGCGAACTCGTCACACGTTTCGGCGATGGCGGATGCGGCGTTGTCTGAGGGTGCGGGCCGGAAGTTGGCCAGGGCCTGCCGGGTGTCGTCGAGGTCCTTGCGCTGCTGGCCACCGTCGCCGATGAGGTTTTCCATGCACTGCTTCGAGGTCGGAGGGCATTCCTCCACCTTCTTTTTGGCCTCGGCGATGTCCTCCTTGGCCTTGGCCGTGTCCTTCTTGGTCTCTTCTCGGTCGGCGTCGACGCCGCCGCGTTCCTCCTGGGCGCCGCACGGTTTCGGCTGCCCGTTGGGGCAGGTTTCCTCCTCGGGAGGGTCAGCGTGGAGTGTGGTGTGGGAGGTGGCGGCCATGGCCGCGGGGAAAGGAGCGCAGGCGATCGCCAATGCCGAGGTGAGCATGACGAGGAAGCCAGAAATGCGGATGGGATGCATGGTCCTCTTTCGACGGGACGAGTGAGTCAGGTTTCGCTCATCAACGAGATGCATGCATAAAGTAGCGACTCAAACACACAAAGTAAGATCACTGTGTCTGGCGTGTCTCTGATTCAAGGGGGTCGCGCACCGTGCTGGGCTCCGTGCGCGACGTCGACCGCTGGGGCCACAACGTCGCTTCTTCCTCTACCCGTTCGCCGACGTCTACGGACCCGGCCGCGCGGGCGACCGCGAGGCGATGGGCCTGATCCCCGAGCCCAGCACCGCGGAGAACGGCGAGGACCCCAGTGCTCGCGGCAGGACCTACCCCGAGCTGTACCACCCCGACCACGCCGACGACCGGGCCTGCCGGGCCGCCGCCAGGTCCTTGTCGTCCAAGCCGCGTATCCCGTCGAAGTGCTCCAGCACCCACGCCGCCCCCGGACCGAGCACCTACGTCAGCCCCGCGACCAGGACCACGCCCAGCACCGCGAGCACGAACGGGAAAAACCTGGCCACCACCCCATACCTCCAGGCTGATCGGTCCGCGCGGCCTGCAGGGCGTACTGGCCGTCAGCGATGGCCAATCGTGACCGGGCGCTCGGGTGCCCCTCGACCGGCCGTGTCAGGTGCGGGGCGGGTCGCCGAGCTGAGCGTGGGCGACGGCGGGCGAACCCGCGTGCGCGCGGTTGTTCACTGCTCGCCGTGGTCGGCGCTGACAGTGGCGCGGCGGATCTTCATCACACCCAGTGGGTGACCTTCATTACCCACTGAGACCCGCTACCAGCTCAGTGGATAACGACGTCCCTGAGTGCCCGGAATCCGGAACGGAACTCGGCAGATAAGAAGCGCGCTCCGCTTGGCGACGTTGCCGCGCGGAGGAGCGCCGCTCTGGTGGCCGCTTTGGCCGAGCGCCTCGAAGCGCCGGGCGCGGGCGGCCAGGGCCGAGTGCGGCGCCGACAGATCGCCTGCTCTGGTCGGCCTAAGCCCCACGCGGCCACGTTCGCACCCGCACATTGGCCAGCGGTGAGGTGCTCGCCGCGCATCCTGACGTGGGCTTACCAACTGGTCCCCCTCGCTCCGTGTAGAGGTGTGCTGGTCGGCCCACTGGTGCAGGGCGGGCAGCGCCCTGGAGGTTTCATCCTGATGGTGCCCTCGCGGCGAGGCCGTCGCCGCGGTGGCTTCGTGCTGCCATGGCGCATCACCTCGAACCAGACGCGCAGTTCTGCCAGCGTCGTGCCGGTCATGCTCGACCTGCCTGACGACGAGGCTGATGAGCCGCTGGTGAGCTACGCCCTATACCTCGGCACGGTCGCCTCCCCCGGCGGGCCGCTGCCCACCCTCCTGCTGGTCCCCGAGACCCCCGGTGCCGGAGTCGACCTCAATCCGCTGCAGGGCCCGGTCTGCCGCTGTGCCGGCTCCTCCAGCAACGCCCCCACCGCCTCCCATCGGAGAAATCAGCAACCCGATCAACCACCCCAGACCACAAACCTCCAGCTCATGCAGTCACTACGGAAGAACTACACCCAGCTGGGGGTGACAGTTGCACAGGCCGACCCAACCTACGTCCGCCATCTGTCGTTCACAGTCGCCAACTACAGATCACAGGCACACTTCAAGAAGGCCCAGTGCGTCTGCTCAGCGGCTACTGCCAGGTCATGACCAGTTGGGTGTGCCGCTTGCGGAAGATCCGGCCGACCGCCGGGGCAGGCGGGAGAGTATCGGCGGGGTAGAGGGTGAACGTCGGGGCGGGGTGGGTTCGCCAGTCGCGGTCCCACGTCCGAATGTGATCATGGAGGTGGCGGGCGAGTTCGGCGCCGGCGGGCCCGTATCCGCAGACGCCGAACTCCCATCGGTGCTCCGCCGTCTCCTCTGCCCGGGGCAGTTCGCGGATCGTGAGGTAGGCGAAACTGTCGGCGGTGATGAGCACGGGGCAATACCAGCGCGTCGCCACCTTGACCATGCCGCAGTCGCGGTCTGGGTCCTGCCAGATCATGCCGAACCGATCATCTGTGGTCGCGATCCACAGGTGCATCGAGTCGAACGGCTCACCCCGGCCAGCCGTGACGCCGGTCCACAGCTCGGTGCGGGCGCCGGTCAGGGCTTGGTCGAGCGCGGTGACGTCGAGGGCGGGGCCCTCTTCGAGCGTCAGCCTCACCGCACCGTCGGCTAGGATCGCCTCTTGATCCGGGAGCGCCCCGGCTCCCTGCGCCGCGACGAATCCGCACACCGTGGGGTTCAAGCCGACGAAATGGTCGCCGTGCCGGATGAGGGTGAAGGACCGGCTGATCGTGGAGAACCGCAGCGGCACCACCATCCGGCCGACCGGGGCAAGCAAAGGCCCCCACGGGATGTCCCAGACCCCGACAGTGACGATGATGGCGTCAAAGCCGCCCTCGGGCGCGTGTTCGGCGGCGGCATGCTCGGCATCGCCCAGCACGACCTGCACGTGCGGGTAGCCGGTCGCAGCGAGGAACCGGGCCGCTCGCCCGGTGACGAACGGGTCGATGTCCACGGTGACCACCAGCCCGTCCGGGCCCACGATCTCGGCGATGAGCGCCGCGTTGTAACCGCCGCTGCTTCTCTGGTCTCTTCGCGACTGTTGCTCGACAGCGGACAGGGCCCTCCACTCGGGTCCGTGTCACCAGCCGCCAAGTAGAGCGTTCGCGCAGGTCGTGAGCGTTTCAGAACCATTTCTCAGAACGTTCCGGCTCTGAGAGGAGTTCTGCGAGTGGCGACCTGGGCGAACGTCTCGCCGAACGAAGGTGCCGCCGACCTCGCACAATCGACCATTTCTGCGAGAGCACGAAGAGTGGCCCCCGTTACTCGAAGCTGTTTGAGGCTGGTCGAGCAGGCCAGGGATTTCCGCGATCGAAAAGTTTTTGCAACGAGGGCGCCGGCCTATGCGTCCCTGGAGAGTGGAGTTCGAGGAGTTCGTCCGTGCCAGAAGCCATGCGCTGCTGCGCTACGGCCTGGTGCTGACCGGCAGCGCCGATGATGCGGCTGATCTGGTCCAGGAGGCGCTGCTCAAGCTGAGCTCCTCGTGGCGGCGTGTGCATAACAAGGACGACCCCGAGGGCTACGTGCGAACGATCATGGCCCGGCAGCATGTGAGCTGGTGGCGCCGGCGACGAAGGGAGCATCTCACCGCTGAGGTTCCCTCGCCGGTCCACGAGGACGAACACGAACTCGGCGAGATCTGGCAGCGTCTGCGGGCCCTGCCGACCAGACAGCGCGCGGTGCTGGTGTTGCGCTACTACGAGGATCTCGCCGACGGGGAGATCGCGGCAAGGCTCGGCATTTCGCAGGCGACCGTTCGCAGCCAGGCCTCGCGCGCGCTGGCCACACTCCGCGTCCGCGCGGACGCACTCACCGGGAGGTGGAGATGACAACCGAGGAGAAGCTGGCCCAGGCGCTGCGCACGATCGCCGATCGGGCTGAGAACCTCGATGTGCTGACCGGCGTGATGGCCAAGCGGCGTCGCCGGATGCGCAGGAGGGCGAGAGGGACGCTCGCGGCAGTCTGCGCGGCGATTCTGGGATGGGGTGTGCTGGTCGCCTGGCCTGCACCACGTGTTGTGGTAGAACCGGCCGGGCCGAAGGCGAACTCGGTTGAGCGGGTATGGCCGCAGGCCGTGTTCACCATGCCGAAGGGCTTCAGGCCGCTGGCGGCGATCAGCGCCACGCAGGTGCTGGTCTGGACCGAACGGGGAACGATCGAGGTCTACGACGCCGCCGCCCAACGGTCGCGAGTGGTCGCCGCCCTTTCCCTTGCTCCCCAGTACACGGCCGTCGACGGCGATCGGGTGCTCTGGCTGACCGACGGCTACGCCTGGGTCGCCCCCTTGAGAACCAGCGGGAAGGCGAGGAAGGTCGGGCCGATCACCGGGGAGAACGTCGATCGGATCGCGCTCGCCGGGCAGTACGTCGTCTGGTCGGCACCGCTGGATGGCGTGTGGCGGATGCGCATCGACAGGGGGCCAGCCGAGCGGGTGCCCAAGTCCAAGGGCCTACAGCTCGTGGAGTGGCCGTGGGCCACTGACGAGCCGCTCGACGTGCGTACGAACCCGACGAAGCTGGTCAACCTGCAGATGGGGCGAGCCCTCAAGATCCGTCCCGCGCCGGGGGTGGAGGGGCTTCGCTGTGGGCCAACGTGGTGCACCGGGACGCGGGGGGAGGATGCCATCGTGCAGCGCAGCGACGGCAGCTGGAACCGGGTTCACCAGGGGCTGCACGGCTACCCGTTTCAGGATCGGTTCTTCACGGGCTTCGGAGAAATCTACGACGCCCGCACCGATACGACCGTGACCTTCGAGGGTGCCAAATTCGAGGTGACGGGCAGGCAGTGGTCGACAGGCAGCGGCGTCATCTTCTGGACACAGGGCGACGCAGTACGCGTGGTGAACCTGGCAGCCGTTCCTCAGCGGTAGAAGGTGTAGGCCGAATCGTTCAGCGACATCACACAGAGTTACTTTGCGGCTTGTGACGCGGACCCGAGTGGGGGGCCGACAGATGAGCACCCGAGCGCAGGGGATGGACGGTCAGCGTCTCAAGGGGATGATGCTGGCTTTGCCCTGCTGACAGTGGATGGACAGCTCGTTTATGACCATTGCATAGAGCTTGAGTTGTTGTTCAAGCTCGCGCTTTTCCTCGCGGGTCTTTCGCAGTTCCGCTTGAAGGCGGACGTTCTCCGTTTCCAGAGTTTGAAAGGCCGGTGGGAGTTTGGCGTGTTCCTTCGCGCGTTGCTGGAATTCGGCCATCAGGTCCTGGTGCTTGTGGGTGAGCACCCATCGCTTGACGCCAGCTTCGACGGCGAGCTGGGTGACGTTCAGCGCGCCGGTGGAGCGGACGGGCTCACCAGCGAGTAGCCGCCGGGCGGCAGCCGTGATCGCCTCCCGGTCAGCATCGTTGGTCTCACGTTTGGGCATGGATGCTCTTCCAGAGTGTGGTGGATCGGGACGTCCAGCCTCGGTCGTCCCGTGGTCTGAGTCCGTAGCGGGGCCTATTCGGTTGGGGTGCGCTGTCGGCTTTGCTCGTGGTCGATGACGAGGCGTTCCAGCCGCTTCAGCTCGTGTTGTTCTCGTTGGTGGCGGATGGTGGGTGCGAGTGCATCGGCGACGATCACCCGGAGTTCGGTGATCTTCTGCTTGATCTCGTCGATGTCGCCGTCCGTCCGGGCGATGTTGCCGCAGCGAGGACGGCAGTCGTCAAGATCAGGAGTGAAACGGGCGTTGTCTTCTTCGAACTTCATCTGGCAGAGCGCCTTGTCCGGGTCGGGAACACATGTCATGCCCAAGCCTTGGACGACCTGGATGTCGGGGTTGCCCAGCAGGTCCCGTGCCTCGCGGGACGTGCGCAGCACGCGGCCGCTGAACTTGGTAGCGCCCAGCTGAACCCGCTGTTTGTAGGCGTCCGCGGCCGGGCCGCTGACGTGTTCTCCGGCCTGGAGTCTCCGGTCAGCCTCGACTAGTTGCTCGATGCGGTGGAGCCATTGCTCGAAGGCAAGTTCGTCGGGGAACCCGGAATCGTAGGTGCCGCTGTAGCCGAGGGTCATCTTGACGTGGACGTGCCCATATTGGATCGCGGCGGCGACCAGGCCGCGGGGCTTGCGCGCGATAAACCAGGCCAGGGTGCGGCGGAACCGGCCGATGGTGATGGGACGGTTGTCGCGGTCAGCAGGTATGGCCTCGGGCAGGCCATATTGAGCGCAGTAGTCGTTGACCCAGGCGATCAGCTGGGCGATGTCCATCTTGATCATGGCGCCGTCGCGAGCCAGGCCGGTTCTCTGTCCGAGGACCGTTTCGCCGACGTTGCCTTCGGTGTTGAGAGTCGTAGGGAAGAGGATGTCGTAGTCGTGGAGCTGCTCCAGCACGCCAATGGCGGTGGCGACCGGGTCGATGACGGTCCAGGGATCGGGGCGGATCTCGCCTTCGGCCTTGGTGTTGCCGTCTTGGTCCACCACGCCTTTGCTGTGGTGTCCGGTGATCAACCACAGGTCGTTGCTCGCGTCGAACGTGGCGCATCCGCGGCGCAGGTTCAGCATCTCGCCGGTGCGCATCCCGGATAGGTAGGCGATGACGACGAAGCACGCGGCCGACAGCAGACGCGCCAGAACCGGCGCTTCGTGATAGCTGATCAAGGTGGAACGCCAGGGCCGCCCCTGCAGCGTCCCGGTGACCGGCTGATAGAGGTAGGTCGCCTCGCCGATCGGAAGGCCACTGGCTTCGATGATGCGGTGGTAGCCCTCGACATAGCGCATGTTCGCGGCGGTGTTGAGCAGGCGGCCCAGGTGCGGATAGTTCACGCTGAGGCCTCCGTCGGGCTGACGGCGGCCAGGCAGCGGGAAGCCCTTGGCCTTGAGCTGGGAGAGCAACTCTTCCAACTGCTGCTTCACCAGTTCGTGCTGCTGCTGGGTGCTGCCGTAACGGGCTGGAGAGGTGCCTCGCGCGCGGCGGGCTCTGGGGGTGCGGGCACTCAGCGTGACGAACTCGTGGTAGGCGCGGGTGATGTCGTCGGCGAAGCACTCGACGAACCGCAGTGACCACAACAGCAACGCTTCCATCGTGTCCGGGCTGATGCGGTGCGTCCGGTTGGTCATGTGCAGGGTGCGGCGGCCGACCAGGTCCTGAACCTTCTCACCATGCCAAGGCGGCCACTCGGGAAGGCGCGCCTCGGCCAGGAGCGCATCGCGCCGCGACCAATACCAGCGAACGCCGCTCAGCAGGTCCATCCGCTGATCCAGGTTGAACTCCTCGTTCGCGTTGACGTGCTCCAAGTAGTGGTCCAGGTCCTCCTGCGTGACATCGACGAACCGCTCAACGCCGCGGACCTGCAGCCAGATCGCGAACTCGCGGACGTGGCGGACGATGGACACCACGGTGCGGATCGCAGGCCGATCGACTGACATCCTGAAAGCTCGGCGCTGCGGCCCCCGATCGTTGATCAACAACCAGGCGAAGTGCTTGATGTGCAGGCGAAAGCGCTCCGGAACCTTGTCGAAGGTCACCGCGCTGACTTTGGCGTTCAGGTCATGCAACGCGGGCGTGAGGTTCCAGCGGTCATCAGCGAAGACCGACAGATGGCGTTCCTGAACTTCCGGCCGAAGCGGGCGGTTGACCAGCACCGCAGTGTCTGGGCCAGGCAGGCCGGCAGCGCGCCGACGCGGTTGGGGAGAGGTCATCGAACGTCCAGTTCCCTGTTCAGGAGCCGCTGGGCCAAAGCCCGATGGTCCGGCGTGATCGAGGCGCGGGCCTGCTCGATCATCGCGTCCGGGTAGTGGCGCAGGAGATCATCCAGTTGCGCGAGGGGGCCGGCGAACCTTTCGGCCCAGCGCAGCGGGGTCATCGTCGGCTTGCGCACCAGCATCTCGTCGCGGACCGTGACTTGGATCGGCAGATGGGTGGGCAGGGCGCGGGCGCAGCGGCAGCTCAGACACAGCATGAACGAGGCCTCGCAGGGCCTTCCCGGAGCGGTGAAGGAACTGTTCAGGTTGTCAACGCAGGCGCCGAGCACGGTGTCCAGCTCGCCGGCCAGGACACGCCGCAAAGTCACCAAGTCCATGTCGAAGCGCTTGGCGATCAGCTCGGGATCCTCGACGGCAGCGCGAACATCGCCGGTGCTCAGCAACCTCATCCGCTCCAGCGTCCGGGCTTTGCGGACCTGCTCGCGCAGGGTCTTGGCCACTACCTTCCTGTACTCGACAAGATCGCCTCTGCTGCGGACCAGATACTCGTTGGCCAAGGTGGCCTCGGTATGCGCGACCGGCCGCTGGTGGCGTTCCAGCCAGGTCAACCGCAGCCGGTCGCAGTCGACCGGCAGGCCCAGGCTGCGCCCCCAATCGAACGTGGCGTTCTTCGGCAACCCCGTGCGCCAGCCGCGGCTGCGGCCCTTGCCGCCGCTAGAGGCCCAAGGGACAAACAAGCGATCCGTCCCCGCCTGGCCCCGGCCGAAGTCCATGAGCTCGACCAGCAGCATGTAGAGCCCAAACGGGGTGGTCAGCTCGCCTCGGCGCCGAGCAGGCGTCGTGGTCGGCGGGCCCGCGATCCAGGGAGGCAGGTCACTCCAGGGCGCGGTCATGCTCGACTTGCGTGCTCCGCGCCGGGGCTTGACCAGATCCACCAGCACCGAAGCGGTCCGCCCGGCATACCCGTCCGGCCGGTGAAACACCGCGGGTGCGGTCGCGATGGTCGTCAGGTTCTCCCCCGTCAAGCAGATCAACAGCACGGCCGCCGCGGCGGCCTCATGGACAGTCATGCCAAGCTGGGCCATCACCACCCGAGGACCGCCATGGCGGCCGACCACGGTCTTCGTTCTAGTCCACTGCAGCTTCGCGGTCGGCCCCGGGATGCGGCGTGGAACATCACCGTGCTGGTCGACGTAGTCCAGTAGCCAGCCGCGCTCCCAGGCCAGAACGTCATCTTTGCCGATCTTGCCCTCGCGCCATCGATGGAGAAAGGCGCGGCCCTCGCGCAGCCGCGCCGCCGCGGCGCGAACCTCCGCTCGGGCCGCCTCCTGGATCTTCTTCAACTCCTGCTTGGTGTAGATAACTGTGGGATCGTCACGCTTGCGGGGAGTTCTCATCCCGTCCAGGTGGATCAGGAACTCTGCCGGGGTGCCCTCACCGGCTCGCAGGGCGCTGCGGACACAGCCCAACTCGCGTGACCACCCCTTGGTGTCGCGGCGGCCGAGCGCATAGCCGTCCAGGTGGACCGGCCGCAACCACGCCGATGTCTTGGGCGGGTGCCGTAGCTGGCCCAGGTAGCGGGCGAAACGTCGTATCCCCTGGAAGGTCGCCTCCGCTGAGGCCATGCGCCGCTTGGACCCGCCAGGGCCGGTGGCTTTCAAGAATGCCTCGGCGAACCACAGCCGCAACTGTGGCGCGACGGGGAAGGTAGCGAAGTCGAAGTCTCGGTGCGTGCCGTCGATCTCCGAGAAGAACCGCACCACCATCGCCTCACCGTCTGCGTCGTGAAACAGACGCTGCGGCGGGTGGTAGTCGGCCGGCGGCAGCGAGGCGCTGCGGCCCCGGCCGCTCATCCCTCGCCCCGTCGCGGATCGGTGCGGACATAGGGATGGTGAACGAACATCTCCCCCAGCAGATCCGCCACCGCGCTCCCCCGAGTGTGCTCCAGAAGCAAGATGACATCCAACGCCCGAAATGGCTCCAAATATGTGTTCTTGGTCGTGGTGACGTCGACGTGCCCCAGCATGGTCTGCACCAGATGCCACACGTCGCCGAACTGCTCACGAAAGTCGCGCAGCTCCTCATCACCGAGGTGGGCGTAGCGCAGCTCGTAGGACAGGCGGCCAGCCGAATACCAGCGCAGCGCGAACGAGTGCCGCAGCATATGCGGGGTGGCCACCAATCCTTCCAGTCCTGCGCGTCCCAGCCGATCGTTGGCGCGCTCGAAGGTCTTCTCCCAAGCATCAGCTGGTCGCGCCAGCCCGTCCTCGTTCAACCACACCGCCAACGGCTCCAGGCCACCAGGCGTGCGCCGAAACAACCGCAGACGCGCCCGCGGGTCCAGCTCATCCAGCCGAATCAGATGGTGCTCTCCGCTTGAGGCGTCCACCAGCTCCAGCTCGCCCGCATGGGTCACCCCTTCCAAGACGCGCACCCCAGTCAGCCGCTCGTAGCGGCCGCTGCGCCGGGCTCGCCGTATCGCGGCCGCGCGGGCGCCCTCCATGTAGGACAGCACGTCGACCAGCACCGTCCGGGGCATCCAGTAGAGCCGCCCGCGGTTGCCCTTGGCGCATTTGCTGGCCAGGTAACACGTGGAGTAGCTGCGATCAGCGTCGTCGGTGGGTAGTTCGACGTCCAGTACGCTGGCCCACTCGCTCAGACGCAGGCCGGTCCCGTAAAGGCCGTCGGCGAACGCCGAATCCCGCTGGGTGTTGCGGCCTCGCCACTTCGGGTCCTCCAACCCGTCGATGTCGAACCCGCGCAGTCCCATATCGCGCCAGCGCTGGTAGCCGCTGGGATCCAGCCACTTGACGTCCTTGTCGCGGATGATGTGCGGGCCGGCTTGGATCCGCCGTACCTCGTGGTCGAACTTCCTGCCCCTGACCAGCTCCGTGGACACCGGGTTGTCCACCCCGTATCGGGGCTCGGCCCACGCGTAGAACACGTGCATCGCGATCAGATTGCCGTGAACGGTGCCGCCGGTGACGCGTCGTTCGTTCGCCGGGTCGGTCAAGCGCCAGAACACGAACTCTTCGACGTCGTCCTCGATCGCTTCCCACCAGGGGCGGCCGATCCGATCAAGGAACGTCAGCCACACGCCCAGAGCCGTGATGTACTTCTTGGCCGTCGCGTCGGCCCGGTTTCTTATCTTCGCCGAGCTGAAGAAGGCATTCACACGCGCATCTGGACGGCCGCTTGGATCAAGCAGGAACCATTTCCCATTCCGTGACCTGTTCGCTGCCGCAAGGCTTGAAAGTGACGGGAGCCCTCGTAACACGGGGTCGTCAGCGAAGCGGGACCAGTCCCTCTCGACATCTAACCGATGCGTTGTCCAACGCCCGGTTCCTCGCAGGCGTAGCGAGTCCATCACGGATAGTGATTTTAGCGAGCCAGTTCGTCAGCCGTCCTTGCAACAGCTGAACTGACCAGAGAACGCTGCCCACCTCGAGCACTTTCGCGCCGGGGGTGAGCTGTGCGGTTTCGAGCATCTCGGCTTGGAGCCAGGGCGCGCTGATCGAACTCGTCGCCCTGCCGTTTGGGCCGCGTTTGGTGACGACCACGTCTTGGGCGGAGTAGGCGGCCTCCAGCGACGCCTCGGGCGCGAACCTCTCACGCGGTACCGCGGCGAAGGCCGCTTCGACCTGCGGGGAGCGGATCGAGCCCCGTTCCTTGAGTGTTGCGACCATGTCGGCGCGCAGCAGATCAGGGGTGGCGGAAGGCAGGGTGTCGGTGCTCACCGGCCGACTGTAGTCCCTGCGCGCGACAGTTTCCGCGCGGTGGCGGTCCCATGCCTGCGTGTTCACTTCAGGAAGCGCAGGAGTTACCGGGGTAGCTGCGCCTCTCGGCTGAGTCCGGGCGCGAGGTCGGCCATCTTCTGTTGGAATGTGGTGACGATCGTCGCCCGCGGATAGGTGTGCTCCAACACGGTGCCGAGGGTGGTGCTCCGGTTGATGATAGCTGCGGCGTATCGCGGAGCGGCGATCGCTGTGATGCCGTATGCAACGGCCCGTTCGGGATCGCCCAGCCGGGCGCAGGCGATTCCCAGATCCAGGGCGGTGATCGCCCGTCGGGTCGGGGACAGGTGTGGGGCCTGCTCGTAGATCTCCAGTGCCTGTTCGGCATAGGCGCGGGCCTGATCGTCGTGGCCGAGCCACAAGCTGGAGGTGGCGGCCACCGACCAGGCTCGTACTGCATCGGCGCCAAACAGCCCCGATACGTGCGCCGGCAGCCGCTCGGTATCCTCGCGCAGGGCCGCCAGTGCCTGGTGAGCGGGGGCGGTGTGGCCAAGCCGGGCGTGGATGCGAGCCAGTTGCCCGATCAGGCGTGTGCACGCTGCGGTCGCGGCTGGTGCGATCGCTGCTCCTTGTTCGGCGGCGTGCAGCGCGTCGCGGGGCCGGTCGTCGTACAGCAGGGTCGTGGCTTCGACGTCCCAGGCCCATGCGGTGATCTCGTCGTGGCCGGCTTCCTCGTCGTGATGGCGTGCATCGGCGGCGTAGGCGAGTGAGGTGCGTACCTGGCCGCGGTCTTGAGCGGCCCATGCCAGGATCACCGACAGCCACGCGGCGGCGATGTACAGCTCACGGCGTTGGGCGAGCGTCATGCGCAGGTGCAGGAGTTCGACGACATGGCGGCGATCGGCGAGCACACTGTGCCACAGCTCTTCTGCGCTGTGGCGGGGATAGGCGTGCCCGTAGTCGCTGATGATCTGGTGAAAACGCTCGATGCTGCGGGGCCCGATCTCGGTCCGCTCACTGTGGCGGGTGAGCTCATAAGCTTCACGCTCGGTGTCAGCCAGCGCGCCGGAGACGACGATGGTCGCGTTGAGCCCCAGGAGGAGGGCGTCACGACGCTTCACAGGATCATCCCCCGGCGGGTGTGGTGTGTAGTCGGTGGCGAATCCGAGCTGGACCGGCCCCGTGCTGAACAGTCGGCTGATCCGGTCTTGGTAGTCACTATCAGGGTGGTGCCCGCATCGCCGACAGGAGCACCCCATGACCGCACCCCGTGCCCGGCGCGCTCTGCCGCTGCTGACATCCGCGCAGATCGCGGACCTCAGGCCCGAACTCGCCGACGTCATCGAGTACCGCAAGTCTGGCCTGTCACTCAACCACGTGGTGGGATGCCCGTTGGACTGCGGATACTGCGTACGCCACCTGTTTGCGAACTTCGAGATGAAGACGCCCCACGCGTTGATGAGCGACGAAGCCGCGGTTGAACTGCTGACCGGCCACCGCTACTTCCAGCCGCACACGACACCCGTCCAGGTGTTCAACCGGGCCACCGACCCCATGTTGCCCGTCGTCAAACCCCACACCTTCAACGCGCTGCGACTCCTGGATGAGCACGGCCTGAACAATCACGTCCTGATCATCACCCGCTGGAGAGTCGCCCCCGCGGACTGTGCCGTCCTCAACAGCTTCCGCAACATCAAACTCACGATCCTGGTGACTCACTCGGGCATCGACCATGCCGGTATCGAGCCGGTGGACTCCGCCATCGCCGCAGCCAGCCTGCGCACCCTGTATGAGCACGCCACCCGGTACCGCGCCGTTTTGTACTGGCGCCCGATCGTGCCTGGCCTCAACGACTCCGACGACCACATCCAGAAAGCTCTGGAGCTGTCGAAGCACGCGCACGCCACGGTCTTCACCGGCCTGTTCTTCCGGCAGCAGATCGCCGCCTACTACCGCGACCACGGCCTGCCGGAACCATACGAGGACACCGCCCGCCGCAAGATCATGCCCGAGGAAACCGAACAGCGGATCTTGCGGGCGTTCCACCGCCCCGCCGACCAGCAGCTGCCATGGGGTCCGCTGTTTCGCAAGACGAGCTGCGGCGTCGCCTACGCCCACCACGAGGCCGACTACAACGGCCACTACGGCATCCGCGAGCTCTGCGACATCTGCCCCCTGGCTCAGCTCAACCTGTGCCGAGACGCCTGGAAGACTCCCGACCTCGCTCACGTCACCGGCCAAGCCCACGCCCTCGGCGCGGTCGGCGAGGTGACGATCACCGACCGCGCCATCATGGTTAAGGGCCTTGACGAGCCACCGCGCTACTACCTGCAACACACCCACGGCTACCAAGTCCACGACCACAGCAAGCCCCACCACTACCGCCGGCACGGCCGAGCAGACATCGGCTGGCCGACCACCTAGGAGAGAGCGTGAACTTCGGCACCTGGCCGCGCCTGCTCGTCGTCGATGTGGAAGGCAACGGGGCCAGCCCGCCCGACCTCGTAGAAGTCGCGACCATCCCCATCACCGCAGGCCGGCCAGTGCCTCAATCAGCACGCTCCACCCTGATCCGGCCCCCGCGGCCCATCACCGCGTTCGCCACCCGCATCCACCACATCACCAACCACGACGTCGACAGCGCTCCCTGCTGGGAGTCGATCGCCCGGGCGGTCCAGGCGAACCTCGACGGCGTGTGGATCGCCGCCCACAACGCTCACGTGGACTACACCGTGCTGCGCCGCCACCTGCCGGACTGGCAGCCGGACGGGGTCATCGACACTCTGCGGCTGGCTCGCGCCACCCTGCCCGACGCCCCCGGCCACAGCCTCGATGCGCTCCTGGCCCACACCGCTATCTGCCTGAGTGGCATCAGCGGGCAACGCCACCGCGCCGGGTTCGACGCCCACGCCACCGCGCTGCTCCTGGTCAACCTCGCCGCCCACTACCCCACCTGGGACGTCCTCACCGCAGCGGCCATCCCCCCGGGCATGCCCGGCCACGCCACCCCTGACCACGAGGAACAAACCCTATGGTGAGCACCCCCATCCACCTTGGCATCGCCGGAACCCGCGGCACGAACACCACACCCCTGGCTCGCCGCATCGAGATGGAGTTACGCGGCACGGGCTTGAGCGTGGCACGCATCGGCGGTCTCGCCAAACAAGCCGCTGAGCGTGGATTTCCCAAGATGACCCGACACACCACCGCCTCCACCGAATGGATCATCACCTTCGGAGCTGCGGCCGCCACCCGGCTGTGGTCAGTCAGTCGGCCGCCGCCGGTTCTACGTCCAGGACCACCTTGCCCGCGATGCGCCGGTCCAGCAGCGCTTGGGCGGCCTCGGTGACGCGTTCCCAGGAACCGCGCCAGTCGACCTCCGGGGAAAGCCTCCCGCTCGCCACGAACCCCAGCAGGGTGGCCAGATCCGGGCCGACCTCATGGACGTCGCCGAACGTGCTCATCGTCTTGGACGGGCCGACGGAGAACAGTGAATACGGTGCGAACACCGCCGGCTCGTCTGACGCCCAGCCGATGTTCTGCACACCCCCGCCCGGCGCGAGGAGTTCCCAGGCTGCGGCCAGCTGCGGTCCGCCCACATTGTCGAGGATGAGGTCGACTGGCCGATCGATGCCCTGCAGACCGACCACCACCTCGTGGGCGCCCAGGTCGGTCAAGCCGTCGGCGCGGGCCGCCGATCCCACCGAGGCGATGACATGGGCACCGCCCAAGGCCGCCAATTGGACCGCGTAACGGCCGACGCCGCCGGCCGCTCCGGTGATCAGTACCCGTCGGCCCAGGATGGAACGGGAACGCAACGTGCGTAGCGCCGTGATGCCGGCCATCGGCAGCGCGGCGGCGTCGGCGAGGTCGACCTGGGCGGGGACTTCGGCCACCGCGGTGGTGTCCACGGCCATCCGCTGTGCCCACGCTCCGGCGCCGAACGCCGCGACTCTGGCGCCTACGGCGGGGCCGGTGCCGTCGGCCGCGGCGCGTACGACGACACCGGCGGCATCGTAGCCGTGCACGGTTCCGGCCGGACGCCGGCCGGCGAACGCCACCTCGCCGCGGTTGAGCGAGATGTGCCGGACATCGAGCACCAGTTGGTTGGGCGCGGGCCGGGGTTCTGCGGCCGTCCCCAGACGCAGGGATCCCGGGGCGTCGGGATCAACGACGAGCGCGCGTATGTCCATGGAGTACTCCTTCGTGGACAGGCAACAATCCGGACTAATAGTCCGTTTCGCATACGATAGCATATACGGACCGACAGTCCGCCTCGAGGTGATACCGATGGCCCAACAACGTGCCGAGCGCGTCGACGCGACCCGCAACCGTCGCGCGGTGCTCCACGCGACTGAGCAGCTTCTGGCCGAAGGTGGCGGAGACCACGTGTCGCTCGACCGCGTTGCCGCCCTTGCCGGAGTCGGGAAGGGCACCGTGTTCCGTCGCTTCGGTAACCGCGCCGGACTGCTGCAGGCGCTGCTGGAGGAAAGGTCTCGCGAGCTACGCGACGCGGTCAAGAATGGCCCCCCACCTTTGGGGCCCGGAGCACCCGCCCGGGACCGGATGCTCGCCTTCCTCGACGGACTCGGCGCGATCGCCGAAGGCAACGCCGTCCTGCTGTCCGCGCACGAGCAAGCGTGCGCCGAGGACAAGTACGACGACCCCAGCTACCGGTTCTGGCACCGCCACCTCAGCGCCCTGCTCGCCGACGGACGTCCCGATCTCGACGCCGACTTCCTGGCCCACGCCCTGCTCGCTGTCTTCGACGGCGATCTGGTCCGCCAGATGACATCGGCCGACGATCCCCGCCGCTTCACCCGCTCGGTCCAGCAGATGGCCACGGCACTGCTCGGTCGTGATGATCGCCAAGGTGTCCATCTACGACCGATTCCTGAACAGGATCAGTGACCGGCGATTCGTGTCCTGTCTTGTCGATCATGAGGCATGGCATGCTCCGTACCCGCGGTGCCTCAAGCTGGAGGAGGCCGGATCCGGCCGAGATACGGGGAAAACTGGACATGGGTCGATCTTGAGTGCGGTTTTCGCAGGTAGAACCCGCGATTAGCGGTCGATCGTGATCAGTTTGAGGGTGTCTTCCTTCTCCTTGTCGACGGACTGACGATCAGTGCGTCGCGTTGCGCGGAGCTCAGGCGGTCAGGCCTCGGGGTGATGGCGTACGCGCCGCGCCCTACCTGCTCCACGGTGAGCGGGTCGGAGAGCATGGGACGACGACTGATCGCGCCCAGGGCGTCGGCCGCTCGCTGGATGGGCCAGTCCAGTGCCGTGGCGAGTTCGTCCACGGTGAGTGGCCGAGCGGCGTGCACCAGCGCGGCCAGCACTGTCAGCGCGTCGTGCACGACGGCGTCGGTGAGGCCGCTGTCGTTCATCTGCTCGCTGATCCAGGTGAAGAACTGAGCCATCTGGCCCAGCCGGGTGCCGGTGGGCGTGCCGGCGCCGAAGATCTCGATCCCGTGCCGCGCGGCCGCCGAGACCTCGGCGTGTGCCCCGGTGTCGGCTTTGAACGCCCGGAGCCAGACGTCGTCGTCGATGACGTATCGCTCGCGGCGGCCGGAATCCTGTGTGCGCCCGACCAGTTCGATCGCCTCGAGGTAGCCGATGGCCTTGGACACCGACGCCGGGCTGACCTGTAGCCGGCGTACGAGCTCGGCGGACGTCAGGCCCCCGGAGTCGGAGGTGAGCAGGCAGACGAACACGCGAGCGGGCATCCGGGGAAGGCCGGTCCCGACCAGCAGCGTCGCGAACTGCTCCACGAAACCGCGCACGGACTCGGCCGGCCGCCCGTCGGCTGGTGGCTCCGTGGCCTGAACCGGTCTGCGGCGGCGGGCGCGCTGCCCGGCGGCCTGCTGGGCGCGGTCGGCCAGGTAGCCGATGGGCGCGCTGTTGCGTGCCACTTCGCGGCTGATCGTGGATGTGGGTCTGCCCAGCCGCCTGGCGATCTCGGCGTATCCCAGCCCTTCGGCCAGCCAGATCGCGATCTGCCGGCGATCCTCGTGGCTCAGCCTGCCTCCGGGCATCGGCTCACCCCCTGTCGGTTCGGGTTCACGGGTGCGTTCACCAACAGTACATTGCAACGACTGGTTGCTGCGGATTGCATTTATCGACAATGCTGTTGCAACGATCAGCATGAAAGCCCAGCATTAAAGCACATCATTGGAAGTTCCTCGTTGACGAGACTTGAAATGCAACGTAGCCTTTTCTCGCTTGGAAAGAATCGGACAGGACGAGGACCCCTTTATGGCAAGAGCGTTGGATGTGGCGCGGATGCGAGCTCGCGTCTCCGAGCTGCTCGCCGAGTACCGGATTCCGAGTGCCACGATCGGCGTCCTCGGCGACGGGGAGATCACCGACTTCGCGGTCGGCGTCAAGAACATCTCCACGCGGGAGCCCGCGACGACCGACACCATCTACCAGTGCGGCTCCGTATCCAAGACATGGACCGCCCTCGCCTTCATGCAGCTCGTCGACGAGGGGAAAGTCGCCCTGGACGAGCCGGTGCGGACCTACCTTCCTGATTTCCGGGTCGCCGACCCCGACGTCAGCGCCAAGGTCACACCCCGCCATCTCCTCAACCACACCAACGGCATCGAGGAGAACTACGGAGATCCGGGCGAGGGCGACGACGTGTACAAGCGCATGGTGGAGAACATCGCCGGCGCATGCCAGGTCCACCCCTTGGGCCACACTCACGGCTACAGCGCGGCCCTGGGCTACGCGATCCTCGCCCGCATCATGGAGGTGAGCGACGGCAAGCGGTGGGACGACATCATGAAGGATCGCCTGTTCGACCCCTTGGGACTGACCTCGACGAGCAGCCGGCGTGAGCACGTGGACCGGAACCGGGCCGCGACCGGATACCTGATCCGATCCCTCGAAGAGGGACCCATCCTCTCACCGCTGGGTCACCTGCCGCGCTCCTTCGGCCCCGGAGGCAACGTCAACACGACAGCCCGGGAATTGCTCATGATGGCGTACGTCCTCCTCAACGAAGGAAAGGCGCCGAACGGGACCAGAATCGTCTCACCCGGCATCATCCGCGAGATGACGGAGTCGCGGGTCCCCATACCTGACCCGTACATGTTCGGGCCGGAATGGGCACTCGGCCTCATCGTGTGCGATTGGCACGGCCAAACCGTCTACGCCCACGACGGCAGCGCAGTCAGCCAGAGCGCCCGCCTGCGGATCCTGCCGGAATCGAACATCGCCGTCTCGATGCTGGCGAACGCCGGGCCGCGCGACAGCTTCTACCGGAAGGTGTTCAACGAAATCCTGGCCGACCTCGGCGCGGTCACGATCCCCGACCTGCCGGAGCCCGACCCGGCCCTGGCCATCGACCTGTCCAGGTACGAAGGCTCCTACGAGCGCCCCGGCACCCGCTACGAAGTGGCGGCCGACCACGGAAAACTCCACCTCAAATTCACCCTGAACCCCATGGAGGCGCAACTCCTCAATAAATCAGAACAGCTCGACTACGAGCTGTTTCCGATCAGCGAGACCCACTTCTTGATGCCTTCGGACGATTCACTCGAGGACCCTCAGACCGTCGCGATCTACGACTTCAAGAATGGTGCCGCACAGTATCTTCACATCAATTGCCGAGCGAATCCGAGAGTCAATGGGGATGGTGCCACAGTGCATGTCATGGTTGTTTCCACGATTTCCGACAACGACGGTTTCTGGGATTCCCTGAAGAATGCGTACGGCCGGCTTCCCAAGGGCGCCAAGTGGACGCTGGCGGTGGCGAGCACCGACGGGACCAAGGCGGTGAACGTCATCGTCCATGACTCGATCGACGGCGTCAGGAGCTTCTTCGAGGATCACGCCGGCCCCTTCGCCACGACGGAGTACTTCGAGGCCGACGCGTCCAACGCGGTCGGCCTCCCGACGACGTAGCCGCTCCTTGCACCGCCGTCCACCCAAGCCGCGATGGCGGCGCACCATCCGGATCCATGCGACCGTTGTGCTGCTTAGGGGTACGTGCGGTCCTCGACCACTACGTTCAGGCCACCCGCGACCCGGGCCGTCGGGGACCGACATCGGCGACCGGCTGGGCATCTCCAAGCGTGCCGATCTCGGCGTCGACGCCGCCCTGTTCAGCCACTTCATCCCGTGCGGGGTCTGGGAGGCGGTCTACATCATCGAGGGGCTGCTGAAGAACACCTCCGAGGTCCAGCCCGACACCATCCATGCGGACACCCAAGGCCAGTCGCTGCCGGTCTTCGGCCTGGCCGCGCTCCTGGGAATCGACTTGCTCCCTCGCATCCGCAACTGGCACGACCTGATCTTCTACCGGCCCGCCCTCAACACGCACTACCAGAACATCCATCACACGCGCCCCGCCCCCGGCCCCAAGCCGTACGGCGGGGCATGCCGCGTCCGGACGGGGTTTCGCGCGACAAGGCATTCAGTTTGGCGCGCGTCATCCGAGATCGTCATAGCGCAGGCCGCTACTGCTCTCGCCGCGTCCCGGCCGGGTCCGCCAGCCGGTCCATAGGTGGGCCGCGCCGTCCTCGCCGCGGGCGTGGCGCGCGTGCCGGGTGGTACGACGGCCCTCTCTGGGCAGTTCGAGCGCCTCCAGGACGTGCTCACCCGACGGGCTCTCCAAGGTGCCCGACTGGGTGGGCAGCAGCGGCTGCCAGGCCGGTGGGATCGGCGTGGACAGCCGGTAGCGCAGGACGGAGTCGGGCGGCGGTGATGCGGGCGGTGGCTCGGTGGACGCGCGGTCGACGGCCCAGGCCAGGTTGGCCATCTCATCACGGGTGAACAGGATGTCCGCGGTCGCGGGGCCGTCCAGGACGTCGACTGAGCACGGCGGCAGCACCAACACACCGGGCTCGCCGTCGAACTGGAACATCGCCCATCCCATCCGGCCCTTCTTCTTGTCGTGCACCGCGGCCGGAGGGATTGAGACCACTTCGCCGTATGTGGTGTGCACCTCCAGCTCGGTGATCCGGCAGACGCTGCCCGCACGCAGGGTGAGTGGCACGAAGAAGAAGTCATTGCCGTAGATGAGGCAGAATTCCGCGAGCAGGAGACGGCCGAGATCGTCGGGGGCGGCCTCCAGGCGGCCAAGGTCCACCGTCCCGTGTTCGAACTGCCACCACCGGGCGAACGGCATACCCGGGAACGAGAGCTGGGTGGGCAGTACGGTCAGGCCGCCCTCGACCGGGGGCGGGCCGCCGGCGGCCAGGGTGCCCTCGATCACGTCGAAGGTGTACCAGTCGACCCTGCCGCCCCGGTGGTCGGGTGCGCCCAGCGTCATGTCGCCCGCGCCGACGGTGAACGGGGCCGCCAGCCGACGGGGCTGCCAGGCGCCGACGGCGGTGGGGTGGTGACGGTCCCACCACGTGGCGAACGCCTCCGCCGCCGCGTCGAAGCCGCCGGCGTCGTTGGTGGTGACATCGAGCCTGGCGCGAACCTCCTCCGGGCCGACCAGGGCGAGCTGGGCGCGTACCTCAGCCCCGTCCACTGCTCGGCCGGACAGGACGTCCCCGGAATCCAGCCGGAACTCGCGGCGCAGGGCCGCGCCGTACCGGTCGGACAGGGTGGGGCCGAGCAGGGTGAGCAGGCGGCGGCCGCCGTGGGCGCGGTCTCGCGGGCGGACCGGCTCGGGGACCCGATCGACCAGCGCCTCGATGGGCGTGCCTTCCGGACGGGGCAGGCCGGCGTCGCCGGGCTGGGCGATGTCGGGCCGCCAGTGGGTGATGGGCGCGATCTCGTACCTGAGGTGGACGGCCAGCGGCGACGCGGTGTCGGAGCCGGTCAGCTCGCCCAGCTGGCCCTGGCGGCCGATCATCCAGAGCGGGTCGGCGACACGCGCCGCCAGACCGGGCAGGGTTGCGCTCCTGGTTCGGGGCTCCAGGCGGTTCCAGGTGGTCAGCGATCCCATGGGTCAGCCTCGCAGCGGGGTCGACACCGTGTCGCCGGCCGGATGGCCGCCGACGTTCTGCGCCAGCAGCAGCGCGGGCAGCAGGTGCCCCATGGCGGGCACCAGATCCGGGTCCACCATCCGGACCTCGGCCAGTTCGGCCGTCTCCCTGACCACCTCGGCGAGCGTGTCGTCCTCCCACGGCGCGAGCGGGTCGGGTGACACCGCCAGCAGTAGCGCCTGTGGCGCGCAGGCGTCGGGGGCGTCGAAGTGGAAGGCCACGGCCGTGTTCTCCGTCTTGGCGGGGACGACCTCCACCCAGGCGTCCACCACCAGCATCGCCAGCGGCGCGGTGGAGTCAGGCGCCCCGGCGCACACGATGGACACCGATCCGGCGGTGGCGGGTCCTGGCAGCGCCGCCCAGCGGGGGCTGCTGCCCTGCTGGCCGACGTGCCACGTCACGGGCGCGCCGCCGCAGGTCTCCGACAGCAGGACCAGGTCGGCGAGGCGCCCGACGGGTTCGCGGACCCGCGCCATGTCCGCGATCCAGTCCTCGATCGCGTCCGCCGTGGCCCCCTCGGGGGGGCCGTCCGGCGGTTCGGCGGTGAACAGGGGCAAGGCGCGGAAACCCGGCCCGAAGACGGCCTCGATGGCGCTTAGCGGATCCTCGGCCGCGGCCGCGTCCCGCAGCCGTTCCTCCGCCTCCTCGGCGTCGGCGACGCCGAAACAGGCCAGCGGCCCGTCGTCGCCGGTGTCGCGGAACCGGTTGAGCGCGTCCCGCAGGGCGTCGGCGGCGTCCGCCGCACGGCCGCGCGCCTCCGCGTCGTTCGTGCCCGGAGCGCTCGCACGGCTCAGGTCCTGGGCGGTCGCCGCCCGGCCGGCGCCGATGACCGACCGTACGCTCGCCGCGATCTCCAGCAATTCCGGTACGGACAGCACCTCCGCGGGCCAGTGGTCCGCCCGGTCGAACGTGACCTCGGCCCCGGCCGCGTACCGCCGCAGCCGGGCCACCACTCCGGTCCCCGGGGCCACCACGTCCAGCGGGCAGAGGCCGACCTCGGCGAGCGTCAGTTCGCGCCCATCCGCCCGCCATCTGACCCTGGCGGGGTCGCCGAGCAGCTGAGCCGCCCAGGCGTTCAGCCGGGGTTCGGCGGCGGCGCGGTGGTGCAGCGCGCGCTGCGCCTCGGTGGCGGACCAGGTGGCGGTGGCGGGAGGCGTGACGACGAGCACCCGGTGCGCCACGCCGATCCCGGTACGCGGCGAGCGCACCACCTCCGGTTCCGGGGGCGGCACCTCACCACGTGACAGCGCGTCCAGGCTGCCGCCGGCTCGCATCGGGTTGCGTTGCGACGTCTGATGCACGCTCTCGGCCATGCCGATGTCGGCGATCGCGTCGGCCCTGTCCCGGAGCCGGGCCAGCAGCGCGGTGAGCTCCCTGTGCGGGCCGCTGCCGGGTTGGGGCAGCTCCGTCCCCCAGGGCAGCTCGGTTTCGCGCAGCAGCAGGGCCAGCCCGTCCACCGTAACGAACGCGGCCGCGGCGGTGACCGGGACCTCGTCCGGCATGGGGGTGAGCACGCCCACCTCCAGCGGCGCGAACCGCCGGAACACGGGCAGGTGGGCGGCGAGCCCGGCCTGGTGCAGATCACGCTCGAACCGGGCGCCGAGCACAGCGCCGAGCGGCCGCCCTTCCCGGACCGCGTCGAGCGTCTCCAGGGCGGCCCGCACCCGGGCCGCGGACAGGTCGACGGCGAGCGTGGTGTCCCTGTGGCTGAGGAATCCCGACCGCAGGACCCCGGCGGTGACGGCGTGCGCGGGTGAGGGCGCGTGGATGTAGCCGGTGGAGGCCGTTCCGTCCGACGGCGCGAGGTCCCGGACGAAGCCGTAGCCGCCAACGTGTACCCCGGCCGGGGTGGCGGCCCGCAGCGCGCCGAGCCGGTCGGTGGCGACCGCCGTGATCCAGGCGTCGAGGCGATGGGACGCGGCGTCCAGGACGCCGGCGGCGAGCCGGGCCACCTCCCCGGCGGGCCGGTCGGCCAGCCGGGACAACGCGGCCAGGCAGTCGGCCACGCCGAGCACCTCGGGTGGCGGCTGTTCGCGGTGCGCGGCCCGGTAGATCAGGTCGGTGACCGGTTGACCGCCGAGGGTCGCGGTCGAAAGATGCCGCCACGAGGTCGGCGTTGTCGATTCGATCGGGTCGGGCTGCGTGATGTCCACTAGGTCTACGAGTTCGGGTTCGGGCAGCGGCGGCGGATCCGCGGGTACCGGCACCAGGGCGAGCGCGGCGTCGGCGTACGCCTGAAGGAGGCTGTGCCGCACGAGGGCCGCGAGCAGCGGCGTGTCCGGATCCGACCAGCCCTCGTGTAGTTCGGCGGGGGTGGCGCGGGCCATTTCCCTGAGCCAGGGTAGGGGGTGCTCCGCCCAGCCGGGCGCCGGCTCGACCACGAACGGGCGGTCCACGTTAAGCGCGCCCTCGGCGAAGCCGCCGCGGCCCAGCAGCGGGATCCGCGGCGCGCGGAGCCCCAGCCGTTCGTGCAGCGGCTGGAGCGACTCCCACGCGTCGGCGGCGGTGGACGGCTGTCTGGCTACGGTGTGCAGCACGTTCCGGACCATCGGCCCGATGAACGGCCTGACCTGGTAGGAAGCGGACACGTCGTCGGTGGCCAGCAGGTCGAGCACCGTCCGGCCCGGGTTGCGATCGCCCGGCCGGACCTGGGCGACCCGGGGCAGCGCGGCACGCCACTCGGTGGTCAGCGCACGCAGCAGGTTCACCCATCCGGCGGGGGTGTTCGGCCCGACGGCGTGGGACCGGCTCGGCAGGCGCCGCGCGAAGGCGGTGGCCGCGCCGATGAACACCCCGCCGTCCTCGCCTGCGGAGGCGTTGAACGGCCCGATCCAGCGCGCCGGGACGCCGTCGGCCAGTTCGTGGCCGACGTGGTATTGGCCCGTGCCGGCCGTGAGGCCGTCGAATGTCCAGAACTGACTCACGTGCAGCCGTCCCAGGCCGAACGCCGCCGACGCGGCGGTGAGCCGCGCGTTCTCACCCTCCAGGGAGCCGACGGCGCGCCGCTCCGACCAGGTTCCCCCGATGCCATGGGTGACCCGGTAGTTGAGCGGAACGGGCCGCCCGGAGATCGGATCGACGGACACCGGCCCGCCGGCGGTGAGGACGACGAGGTGGTCGCTGGCCGACTCGGCGCCCAGGATCCGCTCGCCGGGCGCGAAGACCGAGGTGACGTCCACCGGAGGGTCCCAGCCGTTGACGGTTCCGTCCGGCCTGGCCGACCGCCCGACATGGATCCGCACCGCACCGGGCGTCTGCACGACGGCCACCAGATCCTCGCCGTGGAAGGCGAGGCCGAGCCCGGTCGGCGGCGGTGTCGGCGGCGCCGCGAGGGCGCCCACCTGGTCGGCGCCGTCCGCCCGCAGGCGGTAGATCGGCCAGCTCAGCGTGCCCGCGAAACCGACCAGCAGGTTCTCCCCGCGGACCAGGGCGGCCACGCCCGTCGCGTCGGCCGGGGCGGCCAGGTCGTGGGCCAGGGTCTTGCGGTAGGTCCAGCCCGAGCCCTTGTCGAGGTCTCCCAGCACCCGTATGGCCAGCTTCGGCTCGCTCACCGGGTCGGGCCGGTAAAGCTCGACCTCCACCAGGTTGCCCCGGTCCGACAGCGGGCGCCACCGCCTCAGCGAGGTGACCGGGAGCGTCCCGTACGGCTGGTCGCCCACCCGTAGCGCCGGCAGCGGGCCGCAGGGACGGACATGGTCGAGCGCCCAGCGGCGCCAGCGCGGCCCGGCATGGTCGAAATCGTCCAGCCGCAGCAACTGCGTCAGGTAGTACCCCCAGGTGCCGGGCCAGAGCACGGCCGCGAGGTCGGCCTGACCTTCGACGTCGTACCCGCCCAGGGGCAGGCCGTCGAGCGGCAGGCCGAACGCGGCCGCGAGGGCGTCGGCGTCCCTTCCCGGCGCGTCCGGCGTGTGCCCGGCCCGCCTTTCCTCGGTGTTGTTGGTCGGGGTGCCGTGCGGGACCAGGCTCAGGCCGGTGTGGTAGCGGTGCGCGGTCAGCAGCGTGCCGAGCGCCGAGGCGTCCTCGGCCGCCGTCATCGTCCCGCGTACGCCCGTGACCAGAAGCAGGTCCACCCGTTCCCGGTCGGGCAGCGGCAGGAGCAGGCCCATGCCCATCCGTACGGCAGTCTCGAAATCGCGCATCCACTGCATATTGTCCGGGCCGTCCGGGCGGGCGGCGGGGTCGGGGCCCAGGTCGAGCGGTCGGCTGATCAGGTTGCCGCGCGCGGTGGCGATCCTGGTCCCGCCCCGGTAGGCGTGCGCCACCCACCGGTCGGGCAGCAGCACCGCCCGGCGTGGCCGCGTCCACCGGCCGTCCTGGGTCGGCGGGTCGGGGAAGACACCGTTCACGGGGGTCAGCTTGAGTTTCACCCATTCGGCACGGAGTTCACCGACCTGGGTGACGAGCCTGCCCCACGCGGCGTCCGTCGGGTCCCGCCAGTAGGCCAGGCCGGCCTCGACCTCGGCGGGGGCCAACGGATGCTCGTGCTCATCGAAATCCACATCCGGAAATATCCGGATCTTAAGGAGGTTGTCCTGGTAGCGGGTCTCCAGGCGTACCGGCAGCAGGAGCAGCGGCACGCCCGGATCGAGCGCGCCGATCGTGGCGTCCATCGCCTTCTCCAGCTCCGCCTGCGCCCGGTCCGCCGCGGTCTGCGCCTGCCCAACCAGCAGCAACTGCCTGACCAGCGGTACCCCGGTCACTCCCCGCTGCCGCATCGCGAGGTACTGGGCGAACACCCCCGCGGCGGTCCGGCGCGCGGTCTCGGCGGTGGCGCGCAACTCGACCAGGCGTTCATAGGGGGTCACCGCGACACCTCCAGCAGATCGCTGGAGTGCAGGCACACCCGCAGCGGCCGCCGCTCGCACCGTGCGGCGACCTGCGCGGCGCTCTGGCCCCGCTCCGCCCCCAGATCCACATGTCCCGAGGCGGTACGGCCCGACATGGTCGCGGGCGGTCCGAACCGGGACTCACCGGACGGCTGCTGCAGCACGAAGAACCACCCCAGCGGGTCGGCGGGCAGGTCGAACCCCAGGAAAGTCAGGTCGGGCGGGATCCGCCCCGCGAAAACGGGCAGGCGCTCCTCCCCCGGCACCGGCTCGCGCCTGCCGTCGACCAGGCGGACCGGGGCGGCGTAAACGCGGGTGCGTGGGTAACGTCTCAGCAGCTCGCCCCGGATGACCAGGACGATCTGCTCGCCCGCGCCGAACAGATGTTCACCGAGATCGCCGTCCCAGGTGTGATCGATCGCGGGGATGTCGTCGTCCACCGGCCGGTCCCAGAATCTGCGCAGTGAGGTGCCACGCTGGTCGGTCGGATAACCACGCCACAGCAGTTCGCGGACGAACTCGTGGTTGGCCCCCACCATGAGGCTCTCGACGAACCGCTCGTTGACCGGCAGCGCGGTGACCGACTCGGGCGGCAACTCCTCGATGCCCGGCAGCAGCAGCCCGGGAGACAGCGCGATCAGGTCGCGCGAGAGCGGCCGGTCGAGCACCGGCGCGGCCAGGATCGGCGCGAGCGGGTCCGCCGGCGCCCAGCCCTCCGGCGGCGTCAGCCGTACGGCGACGCGGGCGGGAATCGTGTCATCGGGCCGGGTGGCGGCGAGCAGGACCTTCTTGATCCGGGCGAGCGGGATCGCGGGACGGCCGGGCGGCGGCTCCGCGGGGGCGCACGGCGGCATTCCTCTCTGCTGTTCGACGGCGGCGCGCAGCAAGGCGTCCCAGGCACTTTCCGATACGTGCGCGGGACGCTGTTCGCGATGCTCGTCCAGCAGGTCGCCGGTGATCTCGCACCAGCCGGGCAGGGTGACCGTGCCGTCCGGCACCGGCCGTTCCCCCACCGCCGGCAGACCGTCGTCGACCTGCCGCAGCAACTCGGCCGCGGTCAGGCCCGTCCGCCTCGCCAGCGGGCCGCGCGGGCGAAGCGCCCGCCGGAACGCGGGCGAGAGCAGGCCGCGCGGCACCCGGCTCGACTCGATCTCCGCTGCCAGCGTCAGTCGCTCGCCGCGCACCCGTGTGAGCAGCGGTCCGCACATCAGCACGAGTTCGGCGGCCTCCAGCTCGGCCAGCCTGGCATACGGGACCTGGCTCGCCGCGCGGGCGAGCTGGGCCTGGCGCAGCAGCGCGTTGGCTGCCTCCACCTCGCCGATCTGGCGCCAGGCGTCGGCCATCAGCTCCTCCTGGCCTTCCTGGACGAGCCGCGCGCCCAGCGCCGCCGCCGCGCGATAGCGGGGATCGAGGTTGAGCCGCCGCAGCCACGGCTTCGCCGCCCCGGCCAAGGATCCCTCGGCCGCATGCCATCTGCCGTAGCAGGGCGGGCCGAAGGGGCCGTCGACCAGAGCGGTGAGCGCGGCGGCGTGCTCGGGCGGCGGCAACGGATCGTCTGTGGACCCGAGGGCGCCGGGGAAGACCCACGGGCCGAGCTCGGGCACCTCGGCCGTCCGGCCCACGGCGGTCTCCGGGCGCAGCGGGTGGCGGCGCAGCCGCGAGGCGAGCGTGGCGAAGTCACCGCCGGGGCCGGTCGTGAACCGCCACGAGGCGTACACCGGCAGCTCCCGTGGCTCGGCGTGGGAAACCTCCCAGGCGGGATCCGTCGTGGCCGTGTCAGGCACCGGGCGCCGCAGCCCGGCCAGCCGTCCCGACTCGAACGCGGGCACCACCGCCGCGATGTAGGACGTGCCATCCGCCAGCACCCGGGGGCAGAGCAGGCGGGACCGGCCGCCCTGCGCGTGGGCCCAGGCGTGCGACTGTCCCAGATCGGGCAGCTCCGCCTGGACGTCGGGCACCAAGAGCACCGGCAACCGTCGCTCGTCCCCCGGATCCAGCTCGCAGATGTCGGCGGCCACCACAATCAGGACGATCCAGGGCCGCAGCCGGTCGCCGTTCGGCGCGGCCGGAGTGAACATCCACGGCAGGTCGGGGATCGCGAACTCCACGCAGCAGAAGAAGGTGGGCTCGGCCGTGTCGGCCCCGTCCGCGGGGTCGGTGCGGATCATGGTGCCCCCCCGGCCCGGGGCCAGGACGTCGCCCGGCCCCGCCAGCCGCACGTCGAGCGAGCCCGCGCCACCGCCGACCGCGGCGTGAACAGTGAACGCCGCCCGCGACGGCAGCGGCCCCTCCAGCGGGTCCACCGAGGTCACCGCCCCGGCCAGCCCGGCCCGTATCCACGGCACGAATTCGGTCACGGCCGCACCGCCTCGTGCGCGGCCACGACCTGCGCCCCCGGCAGCGTACGCGCCATCGCCGCCGCCTCCACCCAGCTCGGGAACGGCCCGGCCAGCAGGGCGAGGGTGGTCGTGGACGCCACCGCGAAGGACGGCCCCGCGAGTGTGACGGCCGGTCCCCGGGCCGGGGCATGCACGGGTTCCGGCGGTGCAACACCCGGGTCGATCGGGCGCGGCTTCGGGTCGTCCTCGTCGATCACCCAGGTCTCGTACTCCTCCTGGCCGGCCTGGACCGGAGTGCCCGAGCGTGCGGGGGGCGTGCCGATGCCGCTGCTGCCGGAGATGAGCGAATCGAACGCGGGCCAGGACAGCTTCTCGTCGTCGGTGAGCGTGAACAGGTCGCCGGGGGCCCAGGAGTCGCGCACCGGTTCGCCGGGGCTGACCGGTTGGCCGCCGACGGTGTAGGTGAGCGTGTACGCGCGCGGACCGCCCGGCAAGGGGGCGCCCCCGTACCGCTGGATGGTCACGCCGAGCGGGACCACCCGCTGGCGTACCGAGAGGCTGCCCCCAGGGGGGGCGAGCAGCGCGGTGCCGATCGTCTCGCGCAGCACCACGACGGCCTCCCCGCCGGGGGGCAGCGCCGACCATGAATCGGGGTCGGTGATCGCGGTCACCAGGTCGTCGACGGGGTCCTCGGCGAAGATGGCGGTCTGCTCCGGCTCCGCTCCGATGGACACGTCGATCGGGATCCTGTGCCTGCCGAAGAAGTGCACCTCGGCGTAGCCGGTGGCGCGCAGCGGCTGCGGGCCGTACAGGGTGAGCACGAGTTCCGCTCCGATGAAGGGGTCGCCGCCGCGCTTGATGACGATGCCGCCGCCGAAGTCCACGATGAACTGGAACGGGGACAGGGTGATGAGCGCGTCGAACCCCAGGTAGACGTCGGCGCTGAACAGCCCGAGCACTCCGGCCTTCAGTTCGGCGTGCGCGTCCAGCCGGGCCCCGACCTGCAGGGTGTTGGACGTGGTCGCCAGGTAGGTCTCCAGCCGCACCCGTGGGTTGTCACCGGAGGCCAGGGCGATCGTCAGGCGGCGCAGCGCGGGGAAGCCCGGCGGTGGGGTGAAACGCGGGTTGAAGCCGCCAACCGAGATGGCGAAAGCCGGGGTGGCGCCCCAGCCGATGCGCAGCGCCATATCGCCGTAGACGTCGAAGACCGCGACGCGTGAGTCCCGCAAGGTGGCGTCCACCGACAGCTCACCACGGCCGAGATCAAGGATCCCGACCACATCCAGCCGCAGGACGACGATCGCCGCGTCCGGATCAGGCAAGACCACGCCGAGGCGGCCCAGCAACGCTATCTTCAGCGGCAGCGGCAACTCCAGCACGAGGCCGAGATCGCATTCGACGATCTGCGGGCTGCCCCAGCTGAGCCGCGCCATCAGCCCGATGGTGAACCGCCCGGGCGCGGTGGGGAACACCGACTCGACGTCCGCGATCACCTGGGCGGCGCGGGCGACCGGATCGCGGGGGAACAGGATCGAGTCGAGCACGCCGGTCCGGGCGCCATCGCGCAACGTGTCCACGTTCATCGTCCGGTTCAGCCCGAGGATGCCGCCCAGCCCCGACAGCGTGAAACCGAACCCGAGCTGGATCGGCGGGAACTCGGCCGTCAGGATCACCAGCAGGCTGAACCCGTCGTCCCCCGTGGAGATCAGCCCGATCGCGGTGACCGCCACGACGTCGCCGATCGCCAACTCCAGGATCCCCTGGTATCTGCCTTTCTCCGGCTCGTTGCGGACGAATCCCCCACCCGTGACGGCGGCCGCCTTGATGGTGAGCCCCACCCCGCGCGGCGGCAGGAACCTCGGCACGACGTCCAGCGGCCCGAGGTTGCCGCCGCCCTCCGGGAACGTCGCCCGGCCCTGGAATCCGATCTCCTGGACGGTCGCGCTCACCGGTCCGAGCCGCAGCGTCGTGGTCACGCCGACGCGCGTTTCGATGTGGTCGGCGTCCGCGCGCAGGCCGAGGTGGAGCACCTCGACGGTCAGCACGCCGAGCAGGTCGACGTGGAGCGGCAGTTCGGCGGCCAGCCCGGCGGCCCCGGCGAAGAAGACCCCGCGCCGGTTGGACCAGCCGATCCCGAGGTCGAAGTCGAAGGCCAGGCCGTCGGCAGGCAGCACCGAGGCCAGGAACCCGTCGCCCTCGGCGGGCGCCAGGGTGAAGCGGGCCCGCTCCACCGCCGCCTGGACTTCCAGGTCGAGTTGGGCCCCCAGGCGCGCGGTCACGCCCGCCGTGAAGCCCTCGACGGTCAGCCGGGCGCTGTCCGAACCCACCTTGAACGCCTGACCGTCCGTGGTGGCCCGGGTGTAGGTGAGCCGGAGCGTGACGCCGTCCGGGCCGTCCACGACGGGAGCGCCGCCCGCCGGAAAGAAGACCGAGACGATGTCGCCGCTCACCTCAAGGGCCAGCTCTTCCCCGGCGATCCGCAGTTCCCCGTACGGCGTGAGCCGCATCCCGGGACCGTCGCCCACACCGGTGGGCACCAGTTCGACGATCGCCCCCAGCCACCCCATGATGAACGTCGCCCGGCGGCGGGCCGCGTCGTCCTCCGGGGTGGGCGCCTCAGGCTCGACGCCGCCGAGCCCGACGACCCCCCGGCCACCCGCCATGACCACCAGGTTGAGAAGCGGCCGGAACACCTCGTCCAGCACCCGCCGCGCCGCCTCCTCGTCAGCGAGCGGACGCACGCCCAGCCGATTCCGCAGATGCCCGATCGGGTCGCGCAGCAACTCGCCGACCACCTCCGGCGCGAACACGGGCCGGAGCACCGGCAACCGGCTCAGCGGCGCCCCGGGCGCGACGGGCGCGGCGGGCCGCCGCTCGATCAGGCCGATCAGCTCGAACGCGCTGTAGAGCGCGGGCTCCCGGCCGATGTAGAGCACGGTCAGATGGTTCACCAGGTCGGCAGCGAACGCTTCGACGACCTCGGCGGAAACCTGCCCCGCCGCGGCGGCGAACTCGTCGGCGAAGCTCACGAGGGCGCCCACCGTGTCCGCGAGTGAGCCCAGGGTCTTGGCGAGGGCGTCGATCGACCCGAAGTCCAGCCCGGACCGCAGCGCCTCGACCGTGTCGAGCAGCCTGGTGACCGAGTCCTCGACGTCGAGGTCGGGGGCCGACCAGCCCATCTGGTTGAGCAATGTGATCATCGACTGCTCGTCACCGGCCGCCAGCACCAGCGGAGCCACGAAGTCGAGCGCGATGTCCACGATACCGTCGAGTGCGTTCCGCTCGGTCATAGGAAGAACGGCTCCGGTCGCTCGTCGGGACCTGGGGGGTACAGCGGGGCCAGATGCAGCGTGAACGTTTGCGCGGACTCCTCGGGTTTGCCGCCCGTCATCCAGTGCAGCCGGTGCGCGAGGAACGGCCGCCCGCCCACGGTGCGGAACAGGATCTGGCCGATGTTGGGTTCGCCGACGACCGCCCGGTGCGCGTTGCGGATCTCGTCGACCGCCATCTCCGGCGGCGTACGCGGGTCGGCCTGCGCCGCGTCGCCGAGCCGCCGGTCGCCCGGGCGCCGGTCGGTGAGGAAGCTCACCTGGTAACTCCAGTCGGCGGCCTTGGCCAGCTGGCTGACCCGGAGCAGCGCGATAGGGTCGCCCCACGGCCCGGTGGGGACGAGCGCGGGTGTGCCGAGCAGGTCACACGCCTTGGTCCGGCGGATCAGGATCTGCTGGAGCGGCTCGATCAAGTCGTGCACCTGGGGCCGCTCCAGCGCCACGGTCAGCAGGACCCGGTCCACCGCCGACAGGCCGTCGGCGAAACCCAGCCAGCCTTCGCCCTGGTCGCCCAGATAGCCGATGAACTGGATCGCCCGGGTTTTGCCCTCCGCGTTCTTGGCCGAACTGGAGCACAGTTGCAGAATGCGCGCCGGGTTCTGGCCGCCCGGGCCGAAGTAGGCGATCTGCATCGTGAACGCGTAGTGCACGTCGCCGGACAACAACACAACCCGGCCGAACTCGGCCAACTCCCTGAGCAGCCTCTGGTACGTGACCTGGTTGATGGCCCAGTTCTCCTGGTCGGCGCGTCGGTTACCGCCAAACAGCCCGCCCAGCGCGAGCAGCGGCTGCACCACCCGCTCGACCAGCGGATGGCCGAACACGGGCGCGGGGGCGATCACCAGGCACAGCCGATCACCCGGCGGCTTGGGCCGCCGCGCGATGAGCTGCCGCTCCACCTCCTCCGCCCGCAACAGCCCCGGGCGTTTCGGCCCTTTGGAGACGTAGTCGCGGCGGGTACGCGAGTCCAGGGCGATCACGCGATGCTCCTCGCCGTCGATCGACCAGTCCCAGGTCATCCGCTCCCCCTCCTTGACAGTGAGGTCGAGCAGGATGTCGGCAGCCCCCGGATCCCCCGCGATCGGCGCCGCCCCACCGGCCGGGACCGTCACCAACTGAAGCAGCTTCGCCGGAGCACCAGCCGCGAACCTGGCCGGTTCGTTCCCCCACGCCTGGAAGACGCCGAACGCCAGCAGGCCGTTGCGGACGATCTGACGCAGCACCTCGTCGGACCGGGTGTTGTCGAACCACTCCCGGTCGATGTTCCAGTCGTCGCTGATCTCGTGGTCGTCGAACATCATCATTGTCGGCGCGTTCGCCAGCGCCCGGCGCGCCCGGCGCAGCGTACGGACGAAATCGCTCAGATCACGCCGGACGCATCTCTGCTCGCCCGCGACCCCGCCGAGCGAGGGGCGGCCGGCGGAGTCGCGCGGCCACAGCTCGTCCGACCAGACCATGACGTACATCGCGCAGAACTCGGCGAAGAACATCAGATGGTTGACGCTCTCGCTGCTGGACAATATGGGCTTCTTCGTGGACTTCGTCTTGAGGTACGCCTCGCGTGGCCCGCCCGGCTTGACTTGATCGGAGGTCACCCGCACCGAACCAGGGAACTCTTCGGCCGGCTGCACCCCGAGCAGCCCGGCGGCCTCCTGCAAGGTGTGCAGCATGGTGAGCGCCACATCGTCGGCGTAGATCTGGTCGCCGGTGAGCAGCAGTTGGTGGGGCCGCTCGTTGGCCGCGTCCCTGGAGCGCTCGATGAGCAGATCCACCATGACGAGCGCGTCCTGGCCGCCGCCGTGCGGCTTGCGGCAGGAACTGTGCACGATGTTCAGGCTGGCCAGCCCGGGGGCCAGCGCGAACGAGGGCAGCGAGTCGGGCAGGTAGCCGAGCGGATACTCCCCGGAGAGCAGGCCGGGCTGGTCGGCCAGGGTCTCGGTGTCGCCGGTGCCGGTGGGGGTCAAATGCAGGTCGTAGGCGTAGACGACACCGGGTTGGAGCCGGTTGCCGGTCACGGTCAGGTGGCAGACCGCGACATGGAGCGCGGCGCCCAGGGCGCGGGTCTGCACCGGGGTCGCCTGCTGGCTGGGATTGTTCTTTCCCGGCTCGTAGACGACGAGCCGGATGGAACACGACCGTTTCGTCGCGACGAAGACCGCGACCTCGTCTTTGGTGACCCTCCGCATGATCGGCCCGCAGATCAGTAGGGGCCAATCCTCCACCGGCCGGACCAGCGTCACACCGTCGCGCCTCCCCCGTTCGTCCCGGCAGAGGAGCCAATCGTAAGCTGGGACGTGCGGGCAGACCATGACCCGGCGACTTGACCGGATTCAGGGCATCAGTCCAGTGCCGCGTAGCGCCACCTCGTGCGGGGAGCCCGCCGCGTTGCTCGTGAAACGCAGCAGCGCGGTCCGCTCACCGGCGGCGCTCGGCACGAACCTGACCCGAATGGTGGTGTGCGAGCCGGCCGCCACCACCGCGCCGTCGCCGCTCACGGGCAGGGTGAAGTCGGCCGCGCCGGGACCGGTCACCACCGGATCGTGCAGGGTGAGGGGCCAGGCACCGGTGTTCGAGACAACCACCTCGCCCTCGGCGCCGCTGAGGTCGGCGGTTCCCAGGTCCATCGTGGACGGCTGGATCGCCGCCACTGGCATACCGCCGATGCCGCGCAGCACGGTCCTGTGCACGCCGCCGTGAAGGTCGCTGACGACGATGGCTCCGGTACGAATCCCCACACCGGAAGGCCGGAACCGCACCCGGACCGCACAGGAGCGCCCCGGCCCGAGCGGCAGCCCGGCGCAACCGTCCCGGCCGAAGAAGTCCCCCTCGATGACCAGGCTGCCGAGGTCCGCCACGACGTTGCCCGTGTTGGTGAGGGTCACCTCCTTCAACTCGCTGTTCGCCCCCACCAGCCAGAGCCCGAAGTCCGTCTCAGGCAGGTCGAAGACGAGGCTCGCCCCTGTTCCGGTGCCCCGCAGCGTCACCGTCGCCGTGTCCCCGGCGGCCGACCTGAACACCAGTTCCGCGCTGTGGTCGCCGACCGACCGTGGGGCGTACCCGACATCGAACGCCTGCCGGCCGCCGATGGGAACCACGACGGGAAGCACGCCGGAGGGTGCCGCGAAGTCGTCCGCGCCGACGATCTGGATGTCGACGAGCTCGATCTGCGCGGCCCCGTTGTTGACGACGGTGACCGAAAGCCCGGTGTGGTGTTCGCCGGCGGGCGTCGCGGCGAAGTCGAGCGCGGTCGGGGTCACCGTGAGGGCGGGTGCCGGGATGCCGTGCCCGGTCAACGGGACGACATGGGGGCTGCCGAAGGCGTCGGACGTCACCACTAGTTCCGCCGACCTGCTGCCGGTCGCGGTGGGCAGGAACAGCACCCCAAGGACCTGCCATGCCTCCGGCGCGAGCGGCAGGCCCGCCACTGGCTGTGCCACGGCGAAGTCGCCGGGATGCGCCCCGGCCAGGTGCACCGACACCACGTGAAGATCGGCTACGCCGTCGTTGGCCAGGCGCACCCTGTGGATCGCACCGACGGTGCCCACCGGCTGTGTGCCGAAGTCCGCGTCGGGCGGGTCGAGCACCAGCAGCGGTTCCGCCAGACCGGTCCCGGTGCACGAGACGGCCGGCGGATCACCGATCGTGTTGCCGGTTAGCAGGACGGCGCCCGAACGCGGGCCCGGGCGGGTGGGGCGGAAACGGACGAGCAGGGTCCGGGATCGCCCGGGAGCGAGGGGCGAGGTGTCCGTCAGCATGGCCTCGAAGTCGCCGGCGAAGGTGAGGTCGCCGAACCGCAGCGCGGCCGTCCCTTGGTTGAAGATCTCGACGCCCTGCCACGAGCCGGCCCGGCGGATCGGCACGCCGGGAAAGACGAGCGTGTCGGGAACGACGACGGCGACCGGCGCGATGCCCATCCCGCCGAGCGTGACCTCCATCCGCCGGTGGCCGGGGCCACGGCGCAGGTAGAGGACGAGGTTCGCCCGGGTCGGCCCGGGGCGGGTGGGCGTATAGGTCACGGTCAGGTCGGCGGACTGCCCTGGCGGCACGATCGCGCCTTCAGGTCGCACTTCGAAGTCGCCCGGAGAGTCGGCAGTGATCGCGAGGCCACTGATCTGGGCCTCCCGGTCGCCGCTGTTGTGCAGGCGCAGTGTCCGGGCCCCGCTGCCGCCGACTTCGATCTCACCGAAGTCGAGGTGCGAATGATCGGCGGTGAGGTCCGGGCCGTGCCCCGACCCGCGCAGGCCGACGCGGAACCGGGGCGTGGCCGCGGCGCTCGCCGAAAGGATCACCTGCCCCGTCACGGGACCGACCAGGGACGGGGAGAACAGCAGAACCACCTTCGTGGTCTCGCCGGTGGCGGCGGGGCTGGACACATCCACGCGAATGTCCGCCGGCCCCCAGTCGCCTTCCAGCGCCGCCACGCCGACCTGCAGGTCGGCGGCGCCCACGTTGGCGAAGGAGAGCACGCCCATGCGCGACTCCCCGAGGTCGGTGTCCCCCAGGTCGACCTCGATGTTCCCGTACTCGTCCGGCGAGTACACCCGCTCCGAGCCGGCGCCGACTCCGGCGAAGGGACCGGTGGTGACGCGTATCCGCCCGACGGTGGCGGCGCGGGGAATGGCCGCGGGCTCCAGACCGCAGCGCCTGGTGAAGGCGTTGCTGAAGGTACGGGCGGTCCCGCTGACGCCGCGCAGTGCCTCGCGCCACCGTTCCAGGGTCGCCTCCGGATACAGTCGCCTCACCTCGTCGGCGGTCAGGTGATGTCCCTGACCCCAGTGCGGGCGCCCGCCGAACGTCTTCGCGGACCGTTCGGCGAACTCCATCCAGGCTTTGCTTTCCGGCAGTCCGGCCAAGCAGGCGACTTCGATCGACACCACGTACGGCGCGGCGAGGTTGTGCATCGAGAGCAGGGCACCCGACGGTGCGGAGAAGCGGAGAGAGATGTAGCCGGCCTGCTGGAACTTGTCGCCCGCGCTGATCAGCCTCGCGAGGTAGTCGAGATAGGCGCGGGTGTGGCCGGGGAAGATGAGCTCGGTGGACAGGCCGCGAAAGCAGTCGGGTTCCTCCCGGCCGCCGGTCATGATCAGGTGACTTGGTCCGCGCCGGCCCCCGTTCACGGACTTGTCGAGGCGGTCGGCGATGGACTTCTCGTTGATTTTGGGCACGATGATTCCCAGGCCCGACTCCCAGGCCGCAGTGACCGCACGTGCCGTGGCCTCGCCAGTGGTCGGATTATCCGCTATCGCCAGTTTCAGTTCGTTCGCCCGCATGAGCAGCTGGGCGGCCCAGACCACGCCGACCAGCGGGATTAGCGCCACCAGCCCGGCCTCCTGCTCCAGCGCGGTCGCGGCGCCGAGCAGGATGAAGGCCGACGCCACGTGGCCACACCATGGCCGGGGCAGCACGGGGTGCAGGTCCTCGGGATCGGCGGTCGGCCACCGCTGGGTGATCCAGCAGTCCGCCTGCCCCAGCGAGGTGAACGCGACCTGCAGGAACCGGGACGGCGCCGTGAGATCCGCGTTGAGCGCCACGGGCGGGTCGGGCAGCGAGTCCAGCAGCGGCGCCAGCCCGCTCCCGTCCTCCACTCCGGCCAGCAGCCTGGCCAGCATCGAGGAGACCGGCTGTCGGGTGGTGTGTTCGGCCAGCCGGTAGCGCGGCCGCACCTTGAGCACCACGGAATAGATGACGCCGAAACGGCCGCACGCGACCAGCGCCGCGTTGAACAGATCGTCGTCACGCCGTATCCGCGTCTGGCCGCACGGCAGGACGGGGCGCAGCCGCTCGTCCGTGGTGACGGGCGCCGAGGCCCGCTCGATCCACACCTCCTGGCCGCCCACGGTGACCAGGTGGATCGCCTGCACCAGGTCGGCGATCGGCGGTAGCCGCACATCGCCACCGTGCGTGGAGGTCGACAGGGCGCCGGCCAGGCTCTGCCCGTTCGCACCGCCCAAGGTGATCATGGCCAGGCCGGCCGCGTCGAGCGCCTCGTTCAGATCGACGATCTTGATCCCGGCTTCGACATGGAAGAGTTTCTCCTCGCCCGGACCGTCGTGGGCCGCGCGCCGGCCATCGGTCAGCGCGGCGTCCACCACGTTGGTCAAGGGTTTGTTCAGCTTGTCGAGGTTGACCATCCAGTCGCGGGACAGCGCCACGTCCTCAAATGCCCAGCCGCTGCCGAGCGCGTGCAGCTCGACTCCGGTCGCGGATGCCTGCCGTACGATGTCGACCAGGTCGGTGAGCGAGGCCGGGCACAGCCAGCGGGGGATGTTCAGCCGGATCGTCCGTGCCCAGTTACTCCAAGGGTGGTCCGCGAAGTCATCCCCGCCGCGGATGTAGCCGTCGGGTACACAGACCATGGTCGTCACCATCTCGCCGCCACCCGGTCGTGTCAAGGACAGGGTGCCGGGGCCGAGCCCCGGCACCCCTGGGTCCACTTGGACCACCCGCCCGTTCGGGACTGCCCAGCCCGCGTGACTGCTTCACACCTGCCTTCGCCGCCCGCGACACCGGGCTGTGCTGAACGTGGACCTGCTGCCGCGCATCAAGCAGATCAACCGGGTCAAGCTCCACCAGGCCGATCACGGAGACCTGGCCCGGTATACGAATCTGGCGCCGGCGATGACCTGGCCGGTCCGCTGGGAGATCATCGCCACCAACTACGACCAGGTCGTCAAGTACGCCACCGCGATCCGGACCCGCACCGCCTCTCCCCCGGCCTACCAGGCGATGCTGGAGATCGGCCGGGCGGCACGTACCACGTTCGTCGCCCGGTACTTAAGCGATCGCGACTTGCAGCGGGAGATCGAGGAAGGACTCAACGCGGTCATCTGCTACGGCCGCGGCGGCGAGATTTCCACCAACCGGCGCGATGAGGTGGAGATGGTCGACCGGCGCGGCCTGACCTCGCTGTTCTGGCTGCATGTCCGCCCGTACGGAGAAGTACGCCTCGATCTGAACGCCCGGCTCTCGACTCGCTCGGCAGTGCATGAGCGGGGACACGGACACGCTGAGTCCGTGGGCGTCATGAAGGCGGCCGAATCCGCTGGATGTTGGGTCAGGCCGCCTTCGTCAACCGTTTCACGGGTTCAGCACCTAGGCCGGGGTTGATACAGCCTCTTTGCGTGGCAGCAGGAAACTGACGGCGAAGGTGATGGCGAGCAGGAGGAGGCTGCCCCAGATGGTGGCGGTGAAGGCGGTTGCGCATCCGCCGGTCGGCTCGCCGGCGTGTGTGGACAGCTGAGCGAAGAAGACGGTGCCGAAGAGGGCTACTCCTACGGACGCGCCGAGCTGAGCAATGGTATTGAACAGGCCGGATCCGGAGGCGGCGTGCCTGGCGGGGACCTTCTCCAGCGTCAGTTGGGCCAGCGGCGCCACGGTCAGCCCCATCCCCAGCCCGCCGACGACGACACCAGGCAGGAAGCTGAGCCAGTTCGTGCCGGGAGTCGCGGAGCCTGCGGCCAGCGCGAGGAGAGTAAAGCCGACAGCCAGAACAACGAGCCCGATCTGCTCATGGACGAACTCGCCACCGACGCCGACATCGTCGACGAAGCAGGCGCCCTCGCCCTGTCCGCCCACACTCTGCGGCACACCCTGGCCACCGACCTGCTCCGCGCCGGCGTCGAAATCGTTGGCGTGGCCGAGCTACTCGACACCACCCGCCGCTATACCCTTTCCACTCACTTGCTGGAGTTCTACACGCGGTACGGCCGGTTTCCGCGAGGACGCTCTGAGGTGCCTGACGAGGCAGTCGAGCACGTGGCCAAGCAGGTCAAGGTGCCCGCCTCGGAGCTTGGGCTGTACAAGTGGTCCGGCTCGACGATCGAGTACCACCACAGCCAGATCCGCAAGCACCTGGGCTTTCGCATCTGTTCAACCGCCGACGCCACCAAGGTCGCGGTATGGCCGGCCAAGAACGTCGCGCGCGCCGAGCGGCGAGGCGCGCATCCCGGCGGGCGCGGCTTCCGGGATGAGGGGAAGACCGGAGCGAGGTATGACAAGGCCGCTCTCGTAGGCGAAGACGATCGCCTGAGCACGGTCCCGCAGATCGAGTTTGGTCAGGATGCGACCGATGTGCGTCTTGACGGTCTGTTCGGCGACGACGAGTGCGGCGGCGATCTCAGTGTTGGACAGACCCCGAGCGATGTGGAGGAGCACTTCGGCCTCGCGCTCGGTCAGCCTCCCCGTCCGGGAGGGCGAGCTGGGCAGCGCGGGCCGGCACCGGACGACCTCCTCGATGAGGCGCCGGGTCACCGAAGGCGCCAGCAGCGCGTCCCCCGCCGCCACCACCCGCACCGCCGAGATCAGGTCACCGGGTGGCGCCTCCTTGAGCAGGAAGCCGCTGGCGCCCGCGCGCAGCGCCTCGTACACGTAGTCGTCCACATCGAAGGTGGTGAGCATCAACACGCGCGGCCGGTGCTCTCTCGGAGGAGGGGTGAGGATCAGCCGGGCCGCCCGAAGTCCGTCCAGCCCAGGCATCCGGACGTCCATGAGGACAACGTCGGGGCACAGCCTTCGGGTCTGGGCTACGGCCTGCTCACCGTCGGCCGCGTCACCGACGACCTCGATGTCCCGCTCGGCGGCCAGTAACGCACCGAAGCCCGCTCGGACCATGGCGTGGTCGTCGGCGATGAGCACCCGAATCGTCACGTGTCACCGTCTTTCGGCTCGGCCGGCACCAGAGGGAGGGTCAGCTCGACCCGGAACCCACCCCCTGGTGCGGGCCCTGCCAGTAGGACACCGCCCAGCATGGCGGCCCGCTCTCGCATCCCGACCAGCCCGTGCCCGGTGGCGGTCGGCTCGATGGGCGTGCGTCTCCCGTCCGCCGGGAGCGCGTTCTCCACCACGACCCGCAGCCCGGTCCCGTTCCCCGTGATCGTCACAGCCGTGGCGGCGCCCGGTGCGTGCCGTATCACGTTGCTGAGCGCCTCCTGCACGATCCGATAGAGCGACAGCTCCACTCCCGGCGGCATGCGCGCGGGCAGGCCGCTCACCGTCAGGTCGACCGGGGTGCCGGCCCGCCTGGTGACCTCCGCAAGCTCGCTCACCTGGTTCAGCCCCGGCAACGGAGCGCGCCTCGGCACCGCGTCGTCGCTGCGCAGCACGCCCAGCAGCCGCCTCATCTCGGCCAGTGACTGCCGGGCCGCCGCCCCGATGGAGTCAAACTCCTGTTCAGCCCGGGCCGGCACCCCGCCGAGCCGACGCGCTGCGCTGGAGGCCTGTACGGCGATCACGGACATGTGGTGCGCCACCACGTCGTGCATCTCACGGGCGATTCGGGCACGCTCCTCCAACAGCTCGCGCCGGGCCCGTTCCACCGCGCTGACCTGTTCCTGCTCCGTGACCCGCGCCCGGGCTCGGCGGCGCCAGCGCAGGTTGTCACCGGCGATCAGCGGTACCGGCACGATGACCGCCGCCAGCTGCAGCACCACAGCCAGGCCCATGTCCGGCGGCCTCGACACCAACGACATGTCCACCAAGACGCCGAGCAGGGTCAGCACCCAGACGGCCGCCAGCATCCATCTCGGCCGGTGCTGCGCCAGCGCGAACAGCACGATCAGATAGGCCGCCAGGGGTATCGGAAGCCATGGCCAGGGGTTGTTCGCCTGCGGTGGTGAGACCAGCAGCGGGGTGATCAGCATCCCGAGGTAGATCATCCACCAGGCGGTCATCGGCCGGTGCCGGCAGATCACCACCGGGGCCGCGCAGGCCGCGCCGAGCACCACCGTCAGCTCGGTCGGCGCGTCGTAGACGGTGGCGAGCATCCCCACGTTCATCGCGAACATGAAGCAGGCCACCATCCAGGACGCGGCGGCCGGCACTCTCGTCAGCCAGGCGGCGGCCGGGGCCGCGGTGTCGGTCGCGTCCGGGGTGAGGTCGCGCAGCATCCCACCACGCTAGCCCGCGCTCCTCGCAGGGGGGATCCGCCCTGCAGCCGATCTTCGGCTTCCCTCCCCGGTATGACCTGCGGGTCGACTGGCCCCCAGGTATGAGGTCGTCAGCGGAGGGCGGCGAGCACGGCAGGCACACGAGCCGCCCGTTGACGACGGCTACCTCGGATCGGCCACCCGATCCGGGGTAGCCGATGATCGTTTCGTGATACCGGCGGCTCACCCCGAGGTTGGCTCCGTGGTGTGACGCCCGTCGCGGGAGCCACTGCCTAGCGTCGGATCCGTGAACGACAACGGAAACACGAAGAGCAGAAGAACCTTCGGGCGGCTGGCCGCCGTACTGACCGCGCTGGGCGTCGCCGTCGCCGGGCAGGCCGCGGCGACGGCCGAAGGCGCTGCCGCCTCGACGGGACGGAAATCGCTGGACGGGGTCTGGCGGGCCGACGGCTACAGCACGATCTTCAGGATCGACCAGGGGCAGCTCACCTCTTTCGACACAACGGCGATCAGTTGCCTTCAAGGGCTGCTCGCGGCGAAACAGACAGCGGAAACGCGTGACTCGGCGTCCTTCACCGCGGATAAGGGCTTCCGGCAGCTCACCATCCACGCGCAGGGGCCCGGCCGGGCGCGGCTGCGGTATCTGGGCGGCGCGGGAGCCATCGAACTGCGGAGACTCCCCGGCCTTCCCAGGGCCTGCGCCACATCCACCCCCAGCGACCCGGTGAAGGTGTTCGACATCTTCTGGGCGACCTTCGCCGAGAACTACCCGTTCTTCGCCGCCAAGGGCATCGACTGGCAAGCCGTTCGGAACCGGTATCGGCCCAGGGTCGGTCCCGGCACCGGGGAGGCGGAGCTGTTCGCCGTACTGCGTGACATTCTCAAGGAGCTCGGCGACGCGCACACCGCCCTCCTCGCGGGTGAGAACCAGTTCTCCAGACCACTGCGACCGGGCACCAGGCGGCTGGAGGGGATACCGGCCTTCCTGGCCTTCAACAAACGGGTCCAGGAGTTCATCGAAAAGCACGGCACCGGCAAGCCCCTGAAGACGTGGGGGCAGGGAGTGATCGGTTACGCCGATCTACCGGATGGGCTGGGTTACCTGCGGCTGGGCGCGTTCGACGGTTACGCCGCAGGCGGGTTCACCCGCAATTCGGCTGAACTGAACCGTGCGCTCGATGAGATCTTCACCAGGGCGCGCACCTCGGGTCCCAACAGGTTGCGCGGCCTCATCCTCGATGTCCGGGTCAACCTGGGCGGCTACGACGCGCTCGGCCTGCAACTCGCCTCCAGGCTCACCGGCAAGCCCTACCCGGCCTACGCCAAACAGGCCCTCAACGTTCCGGGCGACCCGCCTGGGTTCACCCGGGCCCAGCGGCTGCGGGTACGACCGGCCACCGCACCGACGTACACGGGTCCCATCGCTCTGCTCACCAGCAGCCTGACCATCAGCGCGGGAGAGACCTTCACCCAGGCCATGATGGAGCGCGCTCCCAGGCCCGAGCGGATCGGGGAGAATACCCAGGGGGCCTTCTCCGACTTCCTGTGGCGGACGCTGCCCAACGGGTGGAGTTTCGCGCTGCCCAACGAGCGCTTCCTGACCCGGACCGGGACCGCCTTCGATGTGACCGGTATCCCGCCGCACCTCGCCACTCCCGGCGTCTTCAGTGACAAGGAACTGAACGGCGGCCATGACGCCGCCTTCGACAAAGCCCTCTCCTACCTCCGGCACCAAGGCCGGGCCCACCTTCGCCCCGGACAGATCCGCCACCCGGCTCGAACGGTCCGCTAACGATCGTCGTCCCAGAAGAGGGCGGTCATCCGCCGGCCCTCTGGCGTGCGCAGGAAGTGGATGCTCTTGCGTGGCGACATACCGGCCACCTACGCCGCCGGAATCGGCGCCTCCTCCCGGTGCATCTACCGGATCTCCCCGCGGTCGAGGGCGGCGACCTCGCGTACGGCCTCGGCGATGGCCGGGAAGTCCTTCTTGAGGAGCGCACCGTGGTTGCTGGCGACCTTCGCGCCGATCTGGATGTTCGGGTTGCGGGCGGTCACCGCATCGAGGCTGGTGCGTATCCGTTCCTGCTCATCACCGCGGCTTCCGAAGGACGTCCCCGAAGCAACGACATACCGCACCGGGACGGTGATGTGGTCCAGCACCGGGCCCAGCTCGCGCTCGCGGGAGAGCCTGCCGAGCTCGATGTTGCTGTTCGCCTGCTGTTCGGCGGTCATCCGCGGGGCCAGGCCCGTCGGGCGCAGCAGTGGCAGGAACCAGCCCAACCGCCGAAACAGCTTCCGGATCCGCTGCTCCATGGCCTCGTCGAGCCAGTCGTACGGGAACGCGCCGTCGACCAGGACCGCGCCCAGGGTACGGTCCGGATTCCGGCTGGCCCAGTGCGCCGCGACGACCGCGCCGTAGGACCAGCCCACCAGCAGCGCCCGGTCCACACCCCTGGCCGCGAGAACGGCATCGACATCCCGGACGGCGACCTCGAAGGAATAGTCCGCCGAACGCTTTGATTTGCCGCGGGCCCGCTCGTCGTAGGTGATGTGCCGCCACCCCGGCCCCAGTTCAGCGATGACCCGCCGCCAGTACCCCTGAGTGGCGAACTGGCCGTTGAGGTAGACCACAGGGATACCGGCACCGCCGGTGTCGGTGACGGCCAGGGCCGTATCGTCAACCGGCACCATGCCGGTCCACTTCGAACTGGTCGAGGTAGTGCTGTTCTTCGTCATGTGTTCCACCTGGTCGCGTTGGACGTCTTGTACGGCTTCTCCAGGCCCTGCACGTGGACCGCAGGCCCCTCGGGACGGACGGCCGAGTCATCGGCGACGACCGACAGGATCTCGATCGCGGTGGGCCCGGCCGGATAGTCCTGGTTCTGCTCCTTTAGAGGCTGCGGGCGGTGATGTCGCCGTGGGAGGTGGTGGCGCGGATGTCGAGTTCGGCGGTGCCATCGTTCTTGAGGGCGTTGCTGACACGGCCGTAGCCGGTGCCGGCGTCCAGGGCGGCCGAGACGCCGGCGGCGGCGGCGACCGAAATGTCGCCGGACTGGGTGTGGAGCACGACCGTGCCGCGCACGGCCTCGGTGATCCGGATGTCGCCCCTTGCGGTGCTGATCTCCGCGGGGCCGTTGAGCCGGCCGACCTCGACGTCGCCGTCGATCGCAGTGAGGCGGACGCTCGCGGCCTCGTCGATCTTGATCTGGCGGTACGCGCCTTCGAAGGCGACGTCGCCGAGGCGTCCGACGCCGCGGAGCTCGGCGCCGCCGGCCTTGGCCTCGATGCGCGAGCCGGCGGGCAGCTGGACGGTGACCTCCAGGGATCCGGAGGGGCCGAAGAGCTGGTTGTCGGGGGTCGAGGCCGTGATCCGCAGGACGCCGTCGGCGTAGGCGACGGTGGCCTGCTCGGCGGTCTTGGTGTCGCGGCTCTTGGAGGGGTTGGCGGGCAGGACCTCGACGGTGGTGTCGGCGCGGTCTGCGGCGATGAACTGGACGCGTCCGGCGGGGATGTCCAGGACGGCGGAGATCGGGGCGGGGGTGTCGAACTTCTGCATCGTGCTCTCCCGTGCTCGTTCGTTGTTTCTGATACCGGAAACGCTACGTTGCTTTCCGAAATTCGACAACATGTTTGTTGCATAGAATCGAAGTTTACGCAGGTGGAAGCCGAGAAAATGTTGCAATGGTCTTAAGCATAACGCAACGACAACTGCCCTGATCATTGCAATGGATGAGAAGTGAACGCTATAGTGGGAGGGTCAGGGACCGCCACGAAGGATCACCAGGGAGATCGCGATGCCGGGAGGCAGGCTCACCCAGCAGGAACGCCAGCAGATCGCGCTGGGGCTGGCCGACAGCCTCCCCTACGCCGAGATCGCCCGACGCCTCGACCGTCCGACCTCGACGATCACGCGTGAGGTGATGCGCAACGGCGGCCCCACCGCCTACCGTGCCGACCTGGCCCACCGCGCCACCGAACGCCGCGCCCACCGGCGCAGGCCCGCCTCCTCCCGAGGGCCGGAGTCACTCCCCCAGCCGCACGGACGCGACGCCGAGGCCGTGGCCGAGTACGAGGAGACGTTCACCACCGTCCTCATGGCCTCGGGCCTGACCAAGATGACGGCCCGGGTGCTGACCTGCCTGTTCACCACCGACGCGGGCAGCCTTACCGCATCCCAACTCGCCCAGCGCCTCCAGGTCAGCCCGGCGTCCATCTCCAAAGCGATCGCCTTCCTGGAGAGCCAGAGCCTCGTCCGCCGAGAACGCGGCGAACGCCGCCGCGACCGCTACGTCGTCGACGACGAACTCTTCTACCAGGCGACGATCGCCAGCGCCCGATCCAACGACCAGCTCGTCGAAACCGCACGCCAAGGCGTCGCCATCCTCGGCCCCCACACCCCCGCCGCCGCCCGCCTGGAGAACATCGCCCGCTTCCTCGACTTCATCAGCGAAAGCATCACCCGCGCCGCCGAACAGGCCCGCGAAGTCCTCCATACCAAACCCGAAAGAACCTCAAGCGACACCGCCCGACCAAGTCCAGAGCACGGATAGACAGCCGTCTCGATCGTCATGTCAGTCTCTCCACAGCACCTGGAGCACCAGGGGATCGCCACCGATGTCCATGACGGTTATGGCCTGGGGATGATGTAACCGAATCACGCTTCCCGGCGATGATGCACGTATGAAGCCGAGTTGGCCATTCGTGGGGCGGCTGGAGGAGTTGCGCTTCCTGGACGAAGCGATGCGGGGGGCCGGTGGTCTGCGCGGGGTGGTGCTCGCGGGAGCGGCCGGGGTGGGTAAGACCTGGCTGGCTCGGCAGGCGGTCGCGCTGGCCGGTGAACGCGGTGCCGTCACCCGCTGGGTCGTTGGGTCAGGGTCGGGACGCAGCCTTCCGTTGGGGGCGTTCGCGGCGTTGCTGGGCCCGATGAGCGGCGATCCGGCGTCTTTGCTGGGGGAGGCGAGCCGGGCGCTTGTCGCCGGTGCCGGTCGAGCCGAAGTCGTGCTCGGGATTGACGACGCCCACCTGCTCGATGAGGTCTCGGCGCTGCTGGTGCATCAGCTCGTCGTACACGGCATGGCGACCGTGGTGGCCACCGTGCGCACCGGCGAGACCGCACCTGCTGCGGTGACCGGTCTGTGGAAAGACGGATATCTCGACCGGCTTGAGGTGCAGCCGTTTCCGCAGCCGCAGATCGGTGCGCTGCTGGAGGCGATCCTTGGTGGACTGGTGGAAGGCGTCAGTGTCAGCCGGATCTGGGCGATCACCCAGGGCAACGCGCTGTACCTACGGCAGCTCGTCGACGGGGAGATCGAGGCTCGTCGGCTGCACCGAATCAGAGGCGTGTGGCGGTGGTCCAGAGAGTCACCGGTGTCGCCAGGATTGGTCGACCTGGTGGCGATCCGGATGGGAGATTTGTCGGAGTCCATGGGGGCGGTGGTGGACGTGCTCGCCCTCGAAGAGTCGCTGGGTGTCCGCCTGCTTACCCGGCTTACCGATCCAATGGCCGTCGAGCAGGCCGAGGCGGCGGGCCTGATCTCCGTCGAGCAGACCGGCCGTCGACTCCAGGCGCGACTGACCCACCCTCTCTACGGGGAGGTACGGCGGGCAGGCATGGGGTTACTGCGGGCGCGCCGGCTCCGCGGCCGAATCAGCCAAGCGCTGGCGGAAACCGGGGCCCGCCGGGTCGATGACACCCTGCGGCGTGCCGTCCTCGCGGTGGATTCAGACCTCGAACCGGACTGGCGCCTGCTCACCGAGGCGGCCGGGCAGGCTGCCCAGCTGTGCGACCTTCCTTTGGCCGTACGACTCGGACGTGCGGCGCAGGTAGCCGGCGGCGGGTTCGAAGCCCAGGCGATCGTGGTGGCCGCGGTCACCGGTTTGACCGGCTCCGCGAATGCGGAGATGGCCGCGCTCCTCGCGATGGCCAGCACGGATGCGGAAGTGGTCAGGGCCACGATGATGCACGTGATAGACCTGGCCTGGATGCAGCTGAGACCGAAGGATGCGGAAATGCTTCTCGAGGCGGCTGAGTCGCGGGTCGCGGACAACGGCGGCCGGATGCAGCTGATGGCGCAGCGATCGATGTTCGAGGGACAGCTCGCACGGCCGGTTCGGGCGATCGAGTCCGCGACCACGGCGTTGGCGTCACCGGGACTTCCGGACGGGTCGATAGCCCTTGCCAGCTGCGGATACGTCGCCGGCCTGGCCACAGTGGGCCGCGCCGACGAAATCGGCCCGGCGGTCGCACGTGGCCTCGCGGCGGCGAGTCGCTCGACGGAACTCGCCTACTTACGCTTCCCGCTGATCGGTCTGCAGGTTACCGGGCTCCGCTTGGCGGGATATCTACAGGAGGCTGCCGACGTCGCACGCGAGTGCCGGGAATCGGCAGTGGGCTTCGATCTTCCTACCGTGATCAGCAGCGTGCTGATGGGAGACGCCATCCTCGCGCAGGGCCGGCCGGTCAGTGCCCTCCAATGGCTGCTCGAGGCCCACGCCGGCCTCGAGCGGTTCGATCACGCCGGCGGCTTCGAGTATGCCTGCCTGATTCCCCTGAGCCGTGCGCTGGTCCTCGCCGGTGACCTGGTCGCCGGTGAGGAGGTGTTAGCGAAACTACGCGCCAACGAGCATCCCACACTGCTGTTTCTCCGGCCTGACATGCTGTTGGCCCAGGCGTGGATGGCTGCCGCACAAGGCGTTTCAAGTGATGCGATCGCGTTTGCGCGACAGGCGGCCTCGGTTGCGGTCGCGGCCGGGCAGTTCGCCCACGAGGTGCAGGCGCTGCACACCGCGGTCTGCTTCGGCGACCGGTCCGTCGTCGAACGGCTCGCCGCTCTGGCCACGCGGGTGGACGGGCCTCGGGCCCGGGCCGCGGCCATGCACGCTGCCGCGCTGGCCGCCGACAACGGCGACGCGCTGCGAGCTGCGTCTGTGGAGCTGGAGCAGATGGGAGACCTGCTGGCCGCCGCCGACGCGGCCGCGCAGGCGGTGACCGCATACACCCGTGTGGGTCGGCGCGGCGCCGCCCAGAGCGCCGTCGCTCGCGTCCATCAGCTGACCGAACGCTGCGAGGGTGTCCGCACTCTCGCGACAATCGCCGTCATCCGGCCGTTGCCACTCACGGACCGCGAACGCGAGATCGCCACTTTGGCCGCGCAGGGGATGTCCAACCGGGACATCGCTGACCGTCTGGTTATCTCAGTACGTACCGTCGAAAATCACCTGTATAGGGTGAACGCCAGACTTGGCACCACCAGCCGAGCCGAACTCGCCGCCATACTCGCGACGCCTGCCCCGGGGGTCAAAGAACGATGAGGTGACCGCAGCGACTTTCACGTGATCTTGCCGTGCTCGAAGTGCAGGAGAACGCCGAGCCCGATGCCGCGCCGGTCGCCGTGCGCCTGTGTGGCTGGCGGGAGCACACGCGGCTGCTGCGGACGGGTGAGGCCGATGCCGCGCTCATGTTCGAGCCCTACGACCCAGGCGGCATCGACGCGGATGTCGTCGCGGTCGAGCCGCGCGTGGCGGCGCTACCTGCGGACCATGCCCTCGCCGGGGTCTCCCGGATACAGCTCGCCGACCTCGGCATCGGCCCCGAAGAGGTCAGCGAACGGGCGGAGCGCGACATCGGCGAGCAGGGCGTGCACGACCTCGCGCAGTTGCTCGCGCTCATCGGCCTCGGCGCGACGATGACCGTGCTCCCGCAGTCGGTCGCTGCGAGATACCCTCGGCGGGCGGTGGCCTACGTCCCCATCGAGGACTGCCCTCCCGCCGCGCTGGTCATCGCCTGGCCGGAGCGCTCCCGCAGCCGCGGCGTGGCCGCGCTGGTGCGCGCGGCGGCTGCCGTCGCCGAGTCGCGGGGCATGGGGGCGGCCGTCGAGGCGTCGCGGTGAGGGTGAGCATGTCGCAGGGGCGGCGACGCGGGGGCGCGCAACCACCCGGCGAGCCGGTCCGACCCAACACGACAGGCCGATGTCCGCGCCGCCGGTTCGTCTACGTGTCTCCGGCAAACGCGGCACTGGACCTCAAGCTCACGCCGGGGTTTCCCCCACTCGCCAGGTCAGCCGTGGTTGACCCGCCAGAAGTCGGAGACCGTCTGGCGGTTCTGCATGTCCCCGAGGAGCCCCTTGGGGCCGGTGTGAAAGAGCTGCGCCTTCCAGTCGGGCAGCCCCGTGGGGTGACCAGCGGCTTGACCGTGTCGTTGCCGGAGATGCCGCCCTCGCCGATCTCGTGCTTGACGCCCTCCTCGGTCATGATGAAGTGGACGTATAGCTTGGCCGTGTTGGGGTGCTTGCTCTTGGCAGCGATCGCGACGTACTTGGGGTGGCTGCATTCGTCATAGGACATCGCACCTCGGGGCTGGAACGATGCGGTGCGGATCAGGAAGTAGTCGTTGACCACGCCGTCGTAGCCTGCCGCGTGACCGGGTGCGACGACCCGCTGGTGCCATACATGCGGCGGGTCGGAGTCGAACGCCAGCCCTACCTCTTCATGCAGCTCGCGGCGCAGCGCGGCAAGCGGGGTTTCGTCGCGCTCGACCCCTCCGCCGGGAGCGGCCCAAACGACCGTGCCGGCCGGCTCGGGAATGGCGAAGCGACACAGCAGGATGCGGTCATGCTCGTCGAGAACGACCGCCCTGACTGAGTGACGCAGGTTCAACGAAGACATCCGGGCAGGCTATCCGTCTGCCAGTGAACTACACGACCCCTTGGAATCGATCATCTAGCCCCGCGCCACGGTCGGGCGAATCGAGCGGAATGTCACGCCAAGCCGCGCTAACGCGACTTTTCATTCGGATGCTCGTCAACCCCCTACTGCCCGCCTGCTACGGGTTGAGGGAGGTCGCGTTTGCCGATGAGGGTCAGCACCAGCGCGATGGTGATGACGGCCAGGCCTGCGGAGCTGTAGAGCACGGCCGATGCGCCGGAGGCGATGGCGTTGCCGAGGAGGTCTTCGATGGTGGCGCGGGCGGTGACGGGGGTGAGGTCGAGGACGCGTTGGATATCGCCATTGGCAGCGGCGGCGAGGACGGCCTCGTGTGCTGCGGCGGGCAGGGACGGTCCGGCGGCGACGATGCCCGCGATGCGGGTGGTGTAGACGGCGCCGAGGACGGCGGTGCCGATGCCGGCTCCGATGGAGGCCAGGCTGGTGATCGTGCCGGCGACCATGCCGGCTCGTTCTTTGTCGGTGACGTTCATGGCGACGGCCATCACGGGTGCGCCGGCGATGCCGCCGCCGATGCCCCAGATGAGCAGAGGAACGGTCAGGAGCCACGGTGAGATGGTCGGAGTGAAGGCCAGTGCCAGTAAGGTGGCGCCGACCGCTTTGCAGGCGTAGCCGCCGGCGATGACGTGGCCGGAGGGAAATCGGCTCAGGAGTTTGCCTCCGAGCATGCCTGCCGCCATCTGGGCGAGGAAGACGGGCGTCAGTAGCAGGCCGCTCTGCGTGGGGTTCAGGTGCAACGACCCCTGAAAGTACTGCACGAAGTAGACCGTGCCGCCGATGGTCAGGACGCGGGATATGAAGACCGCCAGGGCGGCGCCGGTGAAGGCGGGCCTGCGGAACAGGGCGAGGTCCAAGGTGGGCGCACCGACCCGGGATTGGAGAAGGAGGAAGGCGGCGAGTAGGACGGCCGCGACCGTGAGCTGCGCCAGTGTCGCCGCCGATCCCCAGCCTTGGTCCTCGCCACGAAGCAGCGCCAGGTTGGCCAGGGCGAGTGAGACGATCAGCAGCGCGGTGCCCGCCCAGTCGATCCGGCCGTGAGCGACCCGGCTGGAGACGTCGGCGGGAAGTGTTCGCAGGCAGATCACGAAGGCCGCGACACCGATCGGTATGTTGATCAGGAAGATCGCACGCCAGCTCAGCGTGTCGACGAGGACACCGCCCAGCAGCGGGGCGATCAGGCCGGCCGCGGTCGCCGCGCTGCCCCAGGTGGAGATGGCCATGTTGCGCCGTTCCCCCTCCAGATGCTGAGAGAGCAGGGGAAGCGCGTTGACCATCAAGATGGCGCCGCCGATGCCCTGTACGGCGCGGGCAAGGTCGAGCAGCGTGGTGGTCGGCGCCGCGCCGCAGACGAGCGACGCGGCGGTGAACAGGGCGATGCCGAGCAGGTAGATGCGGCGTCGGCCGATGCGGTCGGAGAGGCTTCCCGCGACCTGGGTCACCGCGCCCATGGTGATCATGTATCCGATGATCACCCACTGGACGCCGGCGAGCGTTCCGCCGAGGTCGGCTTGGATCGCGGGCAGGGCGATGGTCACGATCGTCATGTCGATCACGACCAGCGCGGTGCCGGCGATGACCAGGCTGAGAATCGCGCGACCCCGAGCGACCGTCGGATGGCCGGTGGTCGGCGGGGTCATCGGAGAAATCCGGGGAGATGCATGTTGGTAAGGCTCACCTAAGTGAGGGTGGCGTAAGTAGGGTGTTAAAGTCAACAATGTGTGAAGTTTAACGACAGTTATGCTCGGACGGTGCCCCACGATCCCGACAAGGCCGACGCCACCGGCACCGACAGCCCACACCGGCGCCGGCGGCCGCTCACGCGCAAAGGCCGGCCGACCCTGACCAAAGACCTCATCGCCCAGGCGATGCTCGACCTCGCCGGTGTTCACGGCTTCCGGACGGTGACCATGCGGCTACTGGCCGAGCATCTCGGCGTGACGGTGCGAGCCCTCTACAACTACGTCGATGACCGCAGCGAGATCGTGGCTCGCGCGGTTCAGCTGTTCACCGAGCAATGGCCGGCCCCGCGGCCGGACCCCGAGGACTGGGAACGCAGCATCTGCGAGTACGGCGCCGCGCTGCGCGCGGTCTACCGGCGCTATCCGCGCGCCCTGCTGGTGTCGCTGGACGAGCAGATCGACGACCTCGCGATCGGCCAAGACCGCCTTGTCCACACCGACGCCTTCCTCGGCATGCTGCGCACCATCGGGCTGGACATCGCCGAGGCTCAGATCGTGCACCGCGATCTCGCGCTACGCGTCTTCGCGTTCGTCCTGCTCGTGGACTACCGCCAGGACCAGGGCGAGCCGGTCATGCAGCACACTCCCGTCCCGCGGCTCTGGCTGCAGGCACACCCCGGCCTCGCCGTACCACACCTGCGCGAAGCGGTCGCCGCCGCTCCCCTGATGACCGTGGACGAGGCGTTCGAGCGCACCATGCACGGACTCATCGTCACCGTGCGCGACCTGCTGGCCACCGCACAGCACATGCGCTAGCCATGGCGCCGCGTTCGAGTCCTCGCTGAGATGGCCGAGTCCAAGCGGATCATCCGGGAGAGGTCGCTGAAGGGTCCGGCTTCGGTGCGCGAATGCGGCTGCCCCGGTGGCCGCCGGGAGTTCGGGGACCAGTTGGTGATCGACGGGCCGGAATCGGCCGATCGACGACTCCTCAAGAGAGGTTGCGGACTTGCTGGCAATTGAGGCGTTCGAGGCTCGGGAGTCCGGTGAGGGTGATCTGGATACTTGGTGCCGGGTGTTCAGTGAGGGGCAGGCGGAGCTGTCCGGCGGGGCGGTTGAATCCGGTGCGTTGGCCGAGCGGTTGCGCGCCGAGGTTGGGGGCGGTGCGCGGCGGTGGGCGGCTCGTCAGGCTGGGCGGATCTGCGGGGTGGCGGAGGTGCGGCCGCAGCAGCATGATGCTGCGATCGGGTTTCTTCGCCTGTTCGTGGCGCCATCGGCGCGATGCAGGGGCGTCGGGTCGGAGTTGCTCGCTCGCGTTGTGGCGGATGCGGGTGTGGAGCGGGTTCAGGCGACGGTGTTGGCGGGACCGCCTGGTGAGCCGTTCGTTCGCGGGTGGCGAGTGGTGTTGCGGCTGGAACTGCATGAGCAGCGACTCGATCAGGACGTGCTGAAGCGCTGCCATGAGCTGGCGATGGCCCCTCACCCGGATTATCGGGTGGTGTCCTGGCGGAGTGCGGCGCCCGCGGAATGGGTGTCCTCGTTCGGGCGGGTGATGGGCCATGTGCTCGACGCGCCGGGTGCCGCGCTGCAGATGGCGTCTCGGGCCTGGGACACCGCGGCGGTCCGTGCGTGGGAGGCGGGGATGGACGGGCAGCATCTGCTCGTCTGCGCGGTGGTTCACTCATCCTCGGGCGAGGTCATCGGGGCCACGGTAACCACGGTCCCGGGTCCGGGAGCGACGGTGGCTGATCAGCACGACACCGCGGTGCTGCCTGGGCACAGGGGCGGCGGGCTGGCCCGCTGGATGAAGGCCCGGCAGACACTGCGCCTGCATGAGTTGTTTCCCAAGGTCGAGTCGGTCACGGTTACGGTGAACCACGAGAACGCGTCGATGCTCGCCGTGAATCGGGCGGTCGGTTACCACCTTGTTCGTGAACGCCTGCTCGTGGAGATGCCGACCCCGCCCATCGGCAACGATCGGGCCCGGAGGCGTCCACCGCCATCCCGTTGATCCGCTCGATTCCGCGCCGGGCAACGTGAGCCTGGAGTCGACGATGACCGAGATCCGCAAGCTGGCGGCGGCCCGGACGATCGAGCTGCCGCCCGGGTTGTTCGCCGACGTGGCGCCCAAGGTGCCGGCGTCCTGGCGGGCCCGGGCGGCAGTGGAGGGGCCCTCTCACAACCGTCTTGCTGCTGGCGGCGCTGGTCCACGAGCGGGAGTGGGAGATCACCGACACGCTGGTGGAGCTGCTGATCGCCACTGTGCATCGGATCAAGGCGCGGGCCGACAGCAGGGTGACCAAGGAGTTGATCAACGCATTCAAGCGGGTGACCGGGCAGGAGGCCCTCCACTCGGGTCCGCGTGACCAGCCCCAAGCCACCCTCCCGCCTGTCCGCCGGTATCTGGCCCGCCGCTTCATCAAAGGCTGAACCGTCGCGTGCCCGCCTGATCGCGGGCGCGCGACAACCTGTATTCCTCCACCGCCGCACGCATTTCCGCCCCCAAGCGGGCGGGTATCAGGCGTCTATGTCCGGCGGAGTGAGATGGGCAGGCGGAAGCGCCAGGCGATCCAGACGATGGCCAGGTCGCACACGACACACGACGAGTCCCACCACGGCGGGAGCAGAACCGCCCAGCCGCTGTCCCCTCCTTCGCTGACGTTCCAGATGATTTCAACACCCTCATGCTCCAGAACGTCCACGCCGGTCGGGGGTGACTCGGCCTTCGGGGAGGCGCAGCGGGTTAGCCAGGTGGGAGCGCGTCAGGCGTTGCCGGCAGGGTCGGGGGTGTCCAGTCCCACAGGGGGCCGAGCGTGCGGGGAGCGAGGCGCGCCCACAGCGTTGAGGGAGTGAGCCGGAGGGCGAGAGCGGTCAGAGCATGGGTGATCGGCCCGGCGTTGATCGCTTGAAGACCGGCCTGGCGGGCGTTGCGGGCGGTGGCCTGGGTGCGGGGGCGGCGCTGGGCATCGTAGGCGTCCAGCGCCGCGGGTACGGAAGCGTTGTCGGCGAGGGCGGCGGCCAGGACGACGGCGTCTTCGATCGATTGTCCGGCGCCTTGTCCGCGATCAGGGCTCATGGCGTGGGCGGCGTCGCCGAGCAGGGCGATCCGGCCGCTGGTGTAGGCAGGCAGATCGGGTAGGTCGTGGATGTCGAGGTGGCGGACCTGTTCGGTCGGCGTGGCCTCCAGGAGGGCGGGGATCGGGTCGTGCCAGCCGGCGACGCGCCGCCGCACTTGCTCCAGTTCGTCGTCGAAGCGGACGCCGGGCTGGTCGGCGGTGGTGCCCAGCGCCCAGTAGACCTGGCCCGGCGCGACGGGGTGGATGAGGAAGTAGCAGCCACGGCCCAGGGTCATGCTGCCGTTCACCGGGACGGAGGTGTCGGCCAGACCGAGCCAGGCGGTGTAGCCGAGGAAGCGCGGGCCGGGGGCGTGCGGCCACAGCAGGCGGCGGGTGAGGCTGTGGATGCCGTCGGCGCCGACGGCCAGGTCGGCGTCCTGCCGGCCGGCGGTGTGGGTGACGGTCACCTTCTCAGAGTCCTGGGCCAGGCCGGTGACCTCGACGCCGGCGTGCACCACGTCCTCGGGCAGCGCCTGGCGGAGCAGCCGATGCAGGGCGGCGCGACGGAAGGCGCGCAGCGGCGGGTTCTGGCCGGTGGGGGCGTGCATCAGGTGGCGGCCTGAGGGCAGGCGCATGGCGTGGGTGGCCCAGGTCGGCATGCTCGCCGCCTCGGCCTGTTCGGCCAGGCCGAGTTCGGCCAGGGCGCGCATCGCGTTGGGCGATTGCGACAAGCCGGCGCCCACCTCGCCGAAGGCGGGCACGCGCTCCAGCACATCCACCTGCCAGCCGATGTGGCGCAGGGCGACGGCGGCGGCCAGACCGCCGATGCCGCCCCCGATCACGATCGCGTGGCCGGTCATTATTCCTCCTTGTCCAGCGGTGGGGCCTGTTCGAACACCTTGGCCATCCACGCGAAGGTGGCGTGCGCTTGACGGACGCGTGCGGCCCGTTCGTCGTCGGGGCCGACCAGATCGAGGCCCTGGCGGGTGATGTCGAGGAACGAGGCGATCCCCGCCACCTGCTGCCGCACCACCGCCTGCCAGGCGTCGTCGGCCATCCGGTAGTACATGGTGCGATCGCCCGGCCGGGTCCTCCAGGTGAGGAAGCCCATGCCGGTCAGCAGCCGCAGGTTCATGGTCAAAGACGCGCGGCTGGCGCCGATGGCGGCGCTGATCTGGCCGGCCGACTGCTCCGGCGGATCGCAGACCATCAGCCAGCCCAGGACCCGCCCGGCGATCGGCGGCACACCGTCGCGTGCCAGGTGCATGGCGACCTGCTCGGCCCATTCCAGCAGTTGTTCGTCGTCGGCCACACGAACCTCCTCTTTCGCGAGTTTCAGTATGAGCTAAAGTCCATGTATCCAACAAGATGGTGAGCCGGGAAGTCTGGTCGGCCCGCGACGCGCGTCGCGGAGAACAAGGAGGGCTTCGCCTATGCCCACCACATGGCTGCTGCGCTGCGGCCTGGCCGCCGGTGTCCTGGTTCCGGTAGCCACGTGCCAATACACCACGATCCCCGGACCGTGATAGCGCTCATGCCACTCGGTCACGAAACCCGGCGCGGTTCATCTACCGTGACGTGCTCGGCTTTGAGGTACACAATGACGTCGAATTCGAGGGGATGCGGTGGGCGCGCGTCGGCCCGCTGTCGCAGCCGGACGTGCAGATCCTCCTCGAATCGCCCGGCGCGGACCCGGGTGCCTCGCCGGCCGACCGGCAGGCGATCGAGGACCTGAATGGCCAAGGGCCTGCTGGGCCGTCTTGTCCTCGTGACCGACAACTGCGACGCCACCTTCGAGCACATCGAGGCAGCGGGCGCTGAAGTGACGCAAGAACCGATCAACCAGCCCGACGGTGTCCGCGACTGTGCCTTCCTCGATCCCCCGGCAATATGCTGCGATTCACCCAGCCGCGGCAGGTGGTTCTGGCGCTCGCGTCGCGGCAGGCATACACCGCGAGGTGCCGCCAGGCGCCCTGAACGCGGCCGCGGAAAGGGCGGTCCTGCTCCTCTGGTCCACCTGTGTCCGGAATCTCTGGAGCACCTCACCGGGAAGCCGGCGTGCGTCGCCCGGGGGTCACGGTTCGGGTGAGGTCTGATCAGGCCGGTCCAGGCCGGCCCGCAACTCTGCGGTAACCGCGCGCTCTCGTAGCTGGGCGGCCTCGGCGCGCAACGCCTGCGCCTGCTCGCGCAGGTCGGACAGCCGCATCTGTTCCATGGCGAGCTGCATTCGTGCCTCGTCGCGTTCGGCCTGCGCCTTGTTCACCTGCGCCGCGGCATGCTCACGTGCCTCGGCGATCTCCTTGGCCGCGCGCCTGTCGGTCTCGGCCAGCTGTCGTGCCGTCCGTCTCTCCGCCTCGGCCGCCTGTTTTTGCGCCCGGGCGGCCTGGGCGCGTGCCTCAGAGGTCTCGGCTGCGGCCTCGCCACGCGCCCGGGCCTCGGCGTCGGCCCGCGCCATCGCCCGATCCCGCTCGGCCTCGATCGCCTGGGCTCGGGCGGCCTCGGCCACAGCGGCCCGTTCGGCCTGGGCTCTGGCCTCCTCGGCCTCCCCCGCCGCCTGGTGTGCCCGATCTCGTTCCACGCGCGCCTGCTCGGTCTGCCGCTGATCCTGTACGGTCTGCGCCCGGGCCGCGCGCACCTCGGCCTCGGCGGCCTCCACCCGCTCGGCCATTTCCCGTACCGCGGCGTCGCGAGCCCGCTCGGCCTGCTCGGCTCTGCGTCTGGCCTCCTGCTCGGCGTGCTTGGCCTGGCGTTCGGTGGCGGCCGCCTCGTGCAGGGCGGCCAGTGCCTGCTCCCTGGCGGTCTCCGCGTCGGCCAGCGCGATGTCACGTTCGGCGTTGGCCTCCTCCACCTGAAGCGTCATCGCATCCCGCTCGCGCCGGGCGTGCTCGGAGGCCTCGCGTGCCAGCCGTACCTGTTCGAAGGCCTGCTCCCGCTCGGTGCGCGCGATCGCCACCCGGGTGTGCGCCTCGGCCTGTACCGCGCTCACCTTGGCCTCCACCCCCGCGGGGCTCAGCTCTTCGGACAGCACCTGCGCCAGCGGCGCTATCGCCGCGATCATTCCCTTCTCCATGCGCTCGTAGAACTCCTCGGCTCTGGCCAGCGCCCCCTCAAGTCCCGGCGTCGCCCGCCGCATCTCGCGTTCGCGCTTGGCCACCGCCTGGCAGTCCCCCTGCGCGCAGTACGCCCTTGGCCGCCCCCGCCCGGGTTTTTGTTCGATCGGTGTCCCGCAGTGCTTACACGGCGTCACCGTGCCCGACTCTCGCATGACCTCAGCGTAGCATCTTTGATTTTCCAGAAATTCAAAATCAATAAATAAGATCCGTTGCGTCTACCTCGCGCGAAGGTAACTACCGGGAATGTGAATTCCCGCAAGTTAGGATCTGTGAGAGTCCATGGCAGCTGCTGCTGTTGCTGCAAATCTGCAGCGAGATGTCAGTGCGCAGGTCAGAGGCACTTTTCGGCTGCCGGTGATCACCTGCGGTGATCTTCTCTGAGGCCGCGTCACACCGGTGGAGGCGCCTGCGGGCTACAAGGTCGGCGTTGCGCAGGATGTGTGGTCGCGCTGGCGGGCCGTCGGTCTAGCGCAGGACCATGATCCGGGCGCGGCTTGGCTCAGTGATGACGACTAGGTGATGGTGGCAGGATTCGCCGTTACGTCAGCGCAGAGATTCTTCGCTGCTAAAGGTCTCGGCGTCACTGACATCACATGACGTTTTCGGGACGGCATGACGAGGAGAAAGACGCTCTGACCTACTGGTTCGTCACCTACTGTCAGTGGAAACCGTCATCAGGATGTCAGTGACGCCTCCGTCGACGACGGGTGGCCCATCGGCTCGGATGCCCGTCTCTTCACCTGGTCAGGCTCGATACGGGGCTTGAGCAACAACGGAACGGCCAGTGGCGTTAGTGGACCGACGCGGGCGCAGTTACCGCCAACCGTCGTTCCGGACGCTGGCGCAAGGGCCCGCCGCCGCGTGGTAGCGGACCGAGGCTCATCAAGGCGCTCGATCAGGTCGCGGAGATCATGGGGCTGGGCCTGGCCGCACTCGGCGCGGAGGGTCAGGTGGCGGCGATGGCGACGGAAAGCGGCACGGTGAACCTCCTCGAGGGCGGACTTCGCTGGGTTCAGGCGGAAGGGGGTATGGCGGGCGGCTCTGTGTCAGGCGATGGCCATCGCTGCCAGGGCGAGGATCGAAGCGCCGAACACCACGATGTGCCGTACGTTCTGGAGGGTCCACGTCCAGGAGGGGAAGCCGTCCTCGGCCGCCTTGAGCAGGGTCGGCACGTCGATGCGGGCCAGCATCGGG
>NZ_JBEOWJ010000048.1:0-73601 GCF_040295965.1 Streptosporangium sp. NPDC002544
GCTGGCCGAGCTGCGCGCCTGCCTCGGCTACGTCGAGCAGGACGCGCCGGTGCTGGACGGCACGCTCAGGGAGAACCTCGTCTTCGCCGCGCCGGCGACGCTCACCATGGGGGCGGCGATGGCCGACCGCCACGGCGGGGCGGTGCCGATCGTCGCCGTCCTGCTCGGCGCTGCGCTCATGGCCGCGCTCCTGTACGGCCAGGGCATGCTGGGCCTGGGCTCGTCCCGCGCCGAGGGCGGCACGCTGACGGATGTCGCGCCCACCTACCTCTCCCCGGCCGCCCGCACCGCGGTGGGCGTCCTGCTCACCCTGGCCATGATCGGCTGGAACGGTTTCAACGTGGGGCTGGGCGGCGCCTCGCTCGGCACCGTGACCTCCCTGCCGGGACCGGTGGGCGCGGTGCTGCTGGCCGCCGCCGTCCTGGCCGCCTCCTACGCCTCCGGCCGGCTGGGCAACCGGATCGCGGTCGTCACCACGCTGGCGGCGCTCGCGCTGGTCGCCGTGTGCGTGATCAGGCTGAGCCCGCCCGTGCTGCCGGTCACCGCCGACGTCCGCGGCATCCTGCCGGACGTGGCGGTCCTGGTCGGGTACGTCGCCGTCTTCGCGCTGCGGGCACCGGACTTCAGCCACGGCCTCGCCGGGCGGCGGGACCTGCTGGTGTGTGTGGCGCTGCTGGTGGTCCCCGCGTCGCTGGCGACCCTGGCCGGCGCCGGGGTGTGGCTGCGCACCGGCTCGCCCGACGTGGTCGCGACGCTGGCGGGCACCGGTGACATCGCGGCGTTCGGCAACCTCTTCGTCACCGCGGCGGTCTTCGCCCCCAGCCTGACCACCACCTACTCCGGCGCTCTGGCGATCAGGTCGGTCAGGCCCGGCCTCTCCAGGACCGCGGCCATGCTGACCGTCGCCGTCCCCGGCACGCTGCTGGCCGTCCTCCGGTTCGACCTCTATCTCCTGCCCTGGCTCTCGGCGCTGGCCGCCGCCCTGCCCCCGCTCGTCGTCCCGATGGCCGCCGAGGCCTGGCGCCGCCGCCGGGGCGGCGCACCCCGCATGATCCCCGTCTGGACGTGGGGCCCGGCCGGTGTCACGGCCACCGCCCTGGCCCTCCTCGGCGTCCCCGCCGCCTCCCTCGCCGGCCTCGCCCTGGCTCTCGCCGCCACTGCGCTCAATGCCTTCGGGCGCAGGCCCGCGGCGTTTTCCTGACACGGTGCGCGTCCCGGTCGGAACGCCCGTCAAAGATGCCGTACTCAGGCCTCGTTGAGGTCAGCCTCGGCGTGGATGGAGGCCTGGGTTCAGCGGCGGGGGGCGCGGCGTGGTTTGGCGGGAGTGGTGTCGGGGGCCAGTTCGGCGACGAGCCGGCAGGTGTCGTGCACCGGGTCCAGGGTGTTGGCCTGGATGGCCAGCTTCCTCAGCAGCTCGCGGAAGACGGAGCGGTCCGCCGGGTCCAGCGGTGCCAGGACGTGCTCCTCGGCGTGTTCCAGCCGGGTCTGGGTGTCGGCCCAGGTCGCCCTGCCCCGCTCGGTGGCGACGATGCGCTTGTTGCGCCGGTCGGCGGGGTCCGGCCGGCGCTCGACCAGGCCGGCCTGCTCCAGATCGTCGAGCAGGTAGGTCATGACCGTCTTGTCGACGCCGAGGCGCTGCGCCAGCGCTCCCTGGCCGCCGGGGAGCTCCTGGGCGGCCGCGGTGAGCACCTGATAGCCCCTGGGCCCGCCGGGCAGGTGGCTGACCAGTGCGTTCGCCGTCCTGACGTAGGCGCGGAAGACCACCCCGAGGGTCCAGCCCAGGTCGCTGTCCAGGGCGTCCGAGGTCTCCGTGCCGGGACGTTGGGTTGCGGGCATGTCGCCAGATTATCAGTACTAAAGGTGAAAAAGACCTTCTGTTTGACAATCTATCTGTTTTAAATACGATCTGTCGTGCCATGGTGCCGCACATCCGACATGACGTTCCAAGGAGAGACATGGCCGACTACGGGCACGAGCTGCTGTTCGGAACCTTCCTGACCCCGGTCGCCGAGCAGGCTCAGCGGGTCGTCGCGCTCGCCCAGCTCACCGAGCAGGTCGGCCTGGATCTGGTGACCGTGCAGGACCATCCGTACCAGGCGCGGTTCCTCGACACCTGGACGCTGCTGTCGGTCATCGCGGCGAGCACCTCGACGGTGCGGGTGTCGCCGAACGTGGCGAACCTGCCGCTGCGCCCGCCGGCGGTGCTGGCCCGCAGCGTCGCGACCCTGGACATCCTCAGCGGCGGCCGGGTCGAGCTCGGGCTCGGGGCGGGTGCCTTCTGGGACGCCATCGCCGCCGTCGGCGGCCCCCGGCTGAACGCGGCGCAGGGGGTCGACGCCCTCAAGGAGGGCATCGAGGTCATCCGGGCCGTCTGGGCGACCGGCGGCGGGTCCGTACGGGTCGACGGTCGGTATCACCGCGTCTGGGGAGCCCACCCCGGCCCGGCGCCCGCCCACGACGTCGGCATCTGGCTGGGGGCCTACAAGAGGCGGATGCTCGACCTGACCGGGCGGCTCGCGGACGGCTGGCTGCCCAGCAGCGCCTACGCCGCCCTGGACGCGCTCCCGGCGATGAACGCCGCCATCGACGAGGCCGCGGTCGATGCGGGACGCTCACCCGGTGACGTCCGGCGCCTGTACAACATCTCCGGCGCCTTCACCGGCTCGGGACGCGACTTCCTCCAGGGACCGGCGCAGGTCTGGGCCGAGCAACTCGCCGAGCTCACCCTCACCCAGGGGATGAGCGCCTACATCCTGGCGAGCGACGACCCCGACGACATCCGGCGCTTCGCCGCCGAGGTCGTTCCCGGTGTCCGCGAACTCGTCGAGGCCGAGCGCGGCGGTTCGGGGCCGTCCGCCGCCGACCGGTCCGGGGCCGCCGACGCCGAGGTACGCGGTACGCCGGCGGCCGTCGTCCCGCCCGCCCGGATCAGGGGCGCGGTCCCCGCCCTGGGAGTCACGCCCACCCCGGACGACGGCGTCCGGCTCGCCGACGTTCAGGTCTGGGACGAGAGCACCCGTCCGACAGGTCCTGATCCCGACCCGGATCGCACCTACACCGCCCGGCAGCGGGCGGCCGGACAGCACCTCGTCGACATCCACGACCACCTTCGCAAGGAGCTCACCGAGATTCGCGGGCTCGTCGACCAGGTCACCGCCGGTGCCATGGATCCCGGTGCCGCACGCTCGCACATCAACACGATGACGATGCGCCAGAACAACTGGACGGTCGGCACGTACTGCGAGTCCTACTGCCGCGTCGTCACGACCCACCACACCCTGGAGGACCAGAGCCTCTTCCCGCACCTGCGCCGTTCGGACCCCAGGCTCACGCCCGTCGTCGACCGCCTCCAGCAGGAGCACCACGCCATCCACGAGGTCCTCGAAGGCGTCGACCGGGCGCTGGTCGCCTTCGTCGGCCGGCCGGACGGTCACCAGGAACTGCGGGCGGCCATGGACCTGCTCACCGACACGCTCCTGTCCCACCTGTCGTACGAGGAGAGGGAACTGGTCGAGCCGCTCGCCAGGCTCGGCCTGCACTGAAGGCCACGCGCGGGTTCGGGGCAGGGCTCTCCCGGCGACCGGCGACCGGCGGTGAAGCGGGAAGCCCGACCCGTGAGAGGCGGGCCAGGGTGTCTCAGGACACCTCGGCGACCAGGCGCTTGCGGAAGACCCAGTACGACCACGCCTGGTAGCCGAGCACGAACGGCAGCGCGATCAGGCCGATCCAGGTGAGCATGCCCAGCGTGTACGGGCCGGAGGCGGCCTCGGCGACGGTGAGGCCGGGGAGCGGGGCGGGCCACAGGGCGCCGAACAGGGCGCCGCCGCCCAGCGCGATGGACGAGGCGGTGGCGGCGAACGCCCAGCCGTCCCGGCCGCGCCAGGTCAGCGCGATCCCCGCGGCCAGGGCCGCCATCGAGGCGAGCGCGCCCGCCCAGAGCCACGGGGCCGCCGACCAGCCGGCGGCCACCGCGTCCGTGGCGGGGATGTTCGGCAGTGCCACCACCGCGGCGGGCAGCGCCACCGCGGCGGCGATCATCGCGGCGCGCCGGGCACGGGAGCGCACCGGCCCCGAGGTCTTGAGCGCGACGAACACCGCCCCGTGCAGCACGCACAGCGAGAGGGAGAGCACCCCGCCGACCAGCGCGGCCGCCGCGCTGTTCCGCAGCAGGTCGGCGAAGACGGCGCCCCACAGGAACGCGGGGAGCGCGCTGCCGACCAGCACGCTCAGGTCGCACCAGGCGCGGTCGGAGGCGTGCTGGACCTTGCCGCGCCACTCCAGGCCGATGCCGCGCACGATCAGCCCGACGAGGATCAGTGTGATCGGCAGGTAGAACTCGCTGAGCAGCCCGGCGTACCAGGCGGGGAAGGCGGCGAACATGGCGCCGACCGCGGTGATCAGCCAGACCTCGTTGCCGTCCCAGACCGGGCCGATCGTGCCCAGGACCTGCTTGCGCTCGGCCTCGTTCCTGGCCAGCGCCGGTGCCAGCATGCCCACGCCGAAGTCGAAGCCCTCCAGCACGAAGTAGCCGATCCACAGGAACGCGATGAGTACGAACCAGAAGGTGGTGAGTTCCATGATGGTCGCCTTCAGTACATCAGGGTCGGCTGGAGCCGGACGTCCGCGGTCTGGTCGTCGCGTGAGGGCGGGGTGAGGGGCACGGCGGGAACGGCGGGTTCGGGGCCTGCCTTGACGTGGCGGATGATCAGTACGGCCTCGGCCACCGCGAACACGCCGTAGACCAGGGTGAAGACCGCAAGTGAGATGGCCACCTCGGTGAGGCTCACGCCGGGCGACACGCTCGCCGCGGTGAGCAGCTCACCCTGGACGGTCCACGGCTGGCGGCCGATCTCGGAGAGCAGCCAGCCCGAGATCATCGCGATGGTCGGCAGCGGCAGCGCCAGCAGGGCGGCCCTGGCGAACCAGGCCGGGATCTCCTGCTGCGGGTGCTTGCCGCCGCGGCGCCTTCGGGTCAGCCAGAGGCCGAGAATCGACAGGCCCACCGTGGCCATCCCGAAGACGATCATCACGCGGAAGGACCAGAAGACCACCGGCAGGTTGGGCAGGTAGTCGGCCGGGCCGAACTGCTCGGTGAACCGGGCCTGTATGTCCGCCGTGCCCTGGACGACCGCGTTCGGGTCGTTGGTGGACAGGAAGCTGAGCAGTTTGGGGATCTCCACCCCCGGCACCGGGGAGAACGCCGCGCCGGCCGTGTCGTGGGTGAGCCCCTCGGCGGCGGCCAGCTTCATCGGCTGCTGCTCGTACAGCAGCTTGGCGGACATGTCCCCGCTGACCGCGACCACCGCGCCGGCGATCGCCGTCATGGCCAGCGCGGCCCGGATCGGGGTCCGCCAGATGCTCGGGGTGTTCCGCCGCGCCGTGGCGGCGCGCCGCTCCTTCAGGACCTGGTAGCCGCAGACCGCCAGCACGAAACCGCCCCCGACCACGAAGGCCGCCCCCACCACGTGGGGCACCTGCGCGAGGGCGGCGGAGTTGGTGAGCACCGCCCACAGGTCGGTCATCCGGGCCTTGCCGTCGATTACCTCGTAGCCGACAGGGTGCTTCATCCAGGCGTTGGCGGCGAGGATGAAGTAGGCGGACACGGTGGAGCCGATGACCGCGATCCAGATGGTGGCCAGGTGAACGCGTTTGGGGAGCTTGTCCCAGCCGAAGATCCACAGACCGATGAAGGTCGACTCCAGGAAGAACGCGAGCAGTGCCTCCAGCGCCAGCGGGGCGCCGAAGACGTCACCGACGAAGATCGAGTACTCGCTCCAGTTCATGCCGAACTGGAACTCCTGCACGATGCCGGTCACCACGCCCATCGCGAAATTGATCAGGAAGATCTTCCCGAAGAACTTCGTCAGCCGCAGGTAGTGCTCCTTGCCCGTGCGGTGCCAGGCGGTCTGCAGGCCGGCCACGAAGACACCGAGGCCGATGGTCAGGGGTACGAACAGAAAGTGGTACACGGTGGTCACCCCGAACTGCCACCGGGCCAGGTCTAGTGCGTCCATCTTCCCTTCGCGTTCCCCTCACGGGTCCGTTGCTCTACAGCTCGTAGTTCTATCCTTAGTAGTACTACAAGCTGTAGAGCAAAAAGAGGGTGGGGCGCCGCGAGCTGGTGCGATCTTTGTCACATGGTCCGGTGCGAGACCGCACTTCTCGGCCGGACCGAGACCGCCCTTCGGCTCGCGGCGCCGGCTCTCCTCCTGCCGCGGGGAGTCGCCACGCATGTCCCGTCACATGGACGCATCCCCGCCGCCCGCCATCCCCCCGGAGGCGTGACTCCATGGTGGGGCGGGAGGCACCCCCGGGGCGTCCACCTCCGGAGTGATTTCGAGGTACGCCGCGCGGGCGACACCGCGAGCCTCCCGCGCCGGACTCAGGGCCCTCGGCACCGTGTTCGGTGACTCCCGGTCGCCGGTGACGGCCGCGGCGGGACGGTGACCGGAAACCCGGCCGAGGTTCCCGGTCGGTGCTAGCGGGTCGCCGCCTTCGAGGTCGCCGCCTTCAGGTACGCGTCGAGGTTGCCGAGCTCGAACCCCCGGCGCCTGATCTTGGCGACGAGGATCTCGAAGTCACGGGCGAGGTTCGGACGGAAGTGCAGCAGCAGCACATCGCCGGGGCGGAGCTTCTTGTCGGGCACCTGGTAGGCGATCTTCCCGCCTGGCTGCACGGTCGCGGTCCAGAGCAGGAGCGCGTCGATGCCGCAGGCCTTGGCGGCCCTGCGGGTCAGAGTGTTGTGGTTGCCGAACGGAGGGCGGAACAGGGTGGGCGCGGTGCCGGTGTGCCTGCGGATCAGTGTGGAGGCGCCGCAGATCTCGGCCTTCTGCCCCTCGTAGCCGAGCGCGGGCAGGTTCGGGTGGGTCAGCGTGTGGTTCTCGATCGTCGCCCCCGCGTCGCGCAGGTCGCGTACGTACCTCCACTTGCCCGCGCCCAGGAACCTGCCGCCCTGGGCGGTCGGGTCGGTCGCGCCCCTGGCCTCCACGGCGTCGCGGGTGACGAAGGCCGCCACGGGGATCCGCCGGTCACGGACCTGTGCCACGAAGCCGGGATCCTGCTCCCAGCCGTCGTCGATGGTCAGGAAGACGACCTTCCGCCTGGTGGGGATGGAACTGATCACCGGAGGCAGGCCGTCAGCGGGACGGGGGATCACGCCCACCTCGCCCGGTCTTGGCATCGCACCCGGCGGCCCTGCCGGTGTCTTCGCGGCCCGGCCGTCCCCGCCGGCGGGGGCCTTCCCCGCACCGGAGGAGGCACCCGGCGCGGGGGCGGCGCCCTCGCCGGCCCCGCCGTCCAGGCCGGTGGCGCACCCGGCGCTCACCGCCAGGGCCGTCGCCGTCGCCGCCGCTCTTATCGTCCAGTACGTCCCCGATGCCATGGGCGACCATCCTGCCAGCAGCCGGGAGTCTGTTCGATCATGCCGCGCGCGGGCGATTCAAATGGCTATGTTGTTGTAATTCCTTGATCACGGCATTTGGCGGGGTAGGGTCAGCACTACCACGAGTAGGGGTGGGAGCGGGGGTTTGCGAGCGCGGTGAGCACGCAATCCTGGGAAAGTCATCATGCCCGGTTGACGTAGAGATATGGCGTCGCCGGTTGACGTAATCATTCGAGTGATCCGGCCCATCTGAGGAGAACCGTGACCAACTCCACCGCGATCGACGACGCGGATCCCCCCGCCCCCCTTGAAAGCGTGGAGCGGGGTAGTGATTTCGCCCGCCTGTCGCGCCGGATCACCCAGGCGGGGCTGCTGGACCGGCGCCCCGGTTACTACGCCGTACGGCTCGGCCTGGTGGCGGCCTCCTTCGTCGGCGGCTGGGCCGTCTTCTTCGCCGTCGGCGACTCGTGGTACCAGCTGCTGGTCGCCGCCTTCCTCGCGGTGGTGTTCGCGCAGATCGGGCTGGTCGCCCACGATCTGGCCCACCGCCAGGTCTTCCGCTCCCGCCGCTCCAGCGAGCTCGCCGGGCTGGTGGCCGGAAACCTCGCCATCGGCATGAGCTACGGCTGGTGGATGGACAAGCACACCCGCCACCACGCCAACCCCAACCACGAGGACCACGACCCCGACGTCGCCCCCGACTTCCTGGTCTGGTCGCACGAGCAGGCCGCCGAGAGCAGGGGGTTGTCCAGGCTCCTGGGTCGCCGGCAGGCGTTCCTGTTCTTCCCGTTGCTCACGCTCGAGGGGTTCAACCTGCACGTGTCCAGCGTCCGGGCCCTGCTGCGCCCGACGACCAAGAACCGGGCCGTGGAGGCGTCGCTGCTGGCCGTGCACGCGGTCCTGTACCTGGGCGCGCTGTTCACCGTACTGTCGCCGGGCAAGGCCGTGGTCTTCCTTCTGCTGCACCAGGCGATCTTCGGCGTCTACCTGGGCTGCACCTTCGCGCCCAACCACAAGGGGATGCCGATGCTCAGGGGCGAGGAGAAGCTCGACTTCCTCCGGCGCCAGGTGCTGACCTCGCGCAACGTGCGCGGCGGCAGGGTCCTCGACACCGTGCTCGGCGGGCTCAACTACCAGATCGAGCACCACCTCTTCCCCAGCATGCCGATGCCCAACCTGCGCCGCGCCCAGCCGATCGTCCGGGCCTACTGCGAGGAGCTGGGTGTCGACTACCTGGAGTCCGGGATCGTCAGCTCGTACGCACAGGCGCTGCGCCATCTGCACGACGTGGGCGCGTCCCTGCGAGCCGGAAGCCCCGCGCCCGGCTGACCCCGGCAGGTCTCGTGCGTCAGAGCGGCAGCACTGACAACGAAGGGTCGCGCCGGCGGGCAGATGTTGCTGTTATCCGCCCGCCCCGAAATTGCCTAGGGTGCTGATGTGAAGCTCGCAGGCAGTGCCGTGCTCGGCATCGACAGAGATCGTGTGTGGTCAGCGCTCCAGAACCCGGCCGTGCTCGTACGCACGATTCCGGGGTGCGAGCGCCTTGAGGAGACGGGCCCGGACACCTACCGGATGACCGTCACCGCGGGAGTGGCCTCCATCAAGGGCGTCTACCAGGGCGAGGTCGCCCTGTCGGAGCCCGAGGCTCCGGAACGGTTCGTGCTCAGGGCTCGCGGCCAGGGCGCCCCCGGCACCGTGGACGCCACGGTGCAGGTCCGTCTCAGCGAGGTCGAGGGCGGCACCCGGATCGACTACGACGCCGAGGCCGTGATCGGCGGCATGATCGGTGGCGTCGGCCAGCGCATGCTCGGCTCCGTCGCGAGGAAGACCGCGGGTGACTTCTTCTCCGCGGTGGAGAGCCATCTCGTCTCCGGTGTATCCGGTGTCTCCGGCGAGGCCCCCGTCGCCACGATACCTGCGGAGACCGTCGCACCCGCCGCACCCGCCGCGCCGGGAGTGACGGTCGAAGCCGGCCCCGCGCACGTCTTCGAGCGCCCGGCGAAACAGCCCAGAGCCGGAGTCCCCGCCTGGTCGCTCCTCGCCGCGTTCGGCACGGGCGCGGGCGTCGCGCTCGGCAGCGCGGTGATCGGCTGGCTGCTCGGCCGTACCGGCAGAAAGCGGTGACGTCGCTCACAAAAGGAGAGGGGTAAGCGCTTCCGCCGGCGGCGGCGCCGAGGGGTGTCAATGGCCCTGCCAGCAGGAACGTTCGAGGAGTCGATCATGCCTCGATGAAGGATCTACGGTGTTCGGGGCAGCGGTCCGCGCGTTTGACCAGGCAAACTTACGCCTTTTAGGATCCTGGCGTACGTCTGCCACGACGGGTCACGGGGGAAAATGGAGCCGCTGCTGATCCTGCACGCCGTGGCGGCGGTGCTCGCTCCGGCGCTGGTGCGCCGCTTCGGCAGGGCCGCGTTCCTCATGCTCGCCGTGCCGCCGGCCTGCGGGTTCGGCTACACGATCTGGATCGCCCTGACCGGCGTTCCCGTCGAGTCGCATCACGACTGGGCGCCCGGCCTCGGCCTGGGGCTGTCCTTCCGCGCCGACGCGCTGGCCCTGCTGATGATGGCCCTGGTCACGGGCGTGGGCGCGCTGGTCGTGCTGTACTGCTCGCGTTACTTCTCCGCGGGCGCCGAGGGGCTGGGCCGGTTCGCCGGGGTGCTCGTCGCCTTCGCCGGGGCGATGCTCGGGCTGGTGGTCGCGGACGACCTGCTGCTGCTGTACGTGTTCTGGGAGCTGACCACGGTCTTCTCCTACCTGATGATCGGCCACGATCCCGCCAGCAGGACCAGCCGCCGCGCCGCGATGCAGGCGCTGATCGTCACCACGTCCGGTGGCCTGGCGATGCTGGGCGGCATGGTCATGCTCGGCGAGGCGGCGGGAACGTACCGCATCTCGCGGATCGTGCAGAGCCCGCCGTCCGGCGGCCTGGTGGCGGTGGCGGTGGTGCTGATCCTGGTCGGCGCGCTGTCGAAGTCGGCGGTCTTCCCGTTCAGCATGTGGCTGCCCGCCGCGATGGCCGCGCCGACCCCGGTCTCGGCCTACCTGCACGCCGCGGCGATGGTGAAGGCGGGAATCTACCTGCTCGCCCGCCTGGGCCCGGCTTTCGGGGAGCTCGCCGCCTGGCGGTGGACCGCCGTACCCCTGGGCCTGCTCACCATGCTGCTCTGCGCCTGGCGGGCGCTGCGCGAGCACGACCTCAAGAAGCTGCTCGCCTACGGCACGGTGAGCCAGCTGGGTTTCCTGACGGTGCTGTTCGGCGCGGGCACCCGCGACACCGCGATCGCCGGGGTCGGGATGCTGCTCGCGCACGCGCTGTTCAAAGCCTCCCTCTTCCTGGTCGTCGGCATCATCGACCACGCCACGGGCACCCGCGACCTGCGAGAGCTGAGCGGCCTGCGGCGCTCGGCGCCGTGGCTGGCCGCGGTCGCCACCGGAGCCGCCGCCTCGATGGCGGGCATCCCGATGTTCCTGGGGTTCGCCGGTAAGGAGGCCGCCTTCGAGTCGCTGCTGACCGGACGGGGCATCGACACGGTGGTGCTCGCCGGAGTCGTCCTCGGGTCGGCGCTCACCGCCGGCTACAGCGCGCGTTTCCTGTGGGGCGCCTTCGCCGCCAAGCCCGGTGTCGAGCCGGTGTCCGTGCACTCCTTCGGCGCCGCGCTGTTCCTGCCGCCCGCGCTGCTCTCCGTGCTCGGCCTCGCCGTCGCCCCGTTCGCCGCACGGTACGGCGAGGCGATGCGGAGCTACACCGACACCTTCCCCGGGCCCGGCCACGGCACCCACCTCGCGCTGTGGAGCGGCGCCCCGGTGCCGCTGCTGCTCTCGGCCGTCGCACTGGCGGGTGGAGCGCTCCTCTTCCTGGCCAGGAAACCGCTGGCGCGGATCGGGGAGGCCCTGCATGTGATCGATTCCGGCCGGGCCTACTGGGGACTGGTCCGCGGGCTGGAACGTTTCTCCCTGCAGCTGACCGGCGTCGTCCAGCGCGGCTCGCTGCCCGACTACCTCATGATCGCATTCGTCTCGGTGGCGGCGGTGGGGGTCTTCTCGCTGGCGTACGGCCCCGGACCCGACCTCCGGCTGGACGTGGTGGCCTGGGACCGCATCGAGCAGCCCGTCATCGGCGTGCTCATCATCGCCGCGACGGCCATCGCGCTCAGGGTGCGCTCCCACATCGTGCTCGTGCTGGTGGCCGGCCTGACCGGGTACGGCACGGCGCTGCTCTTCCTCGTCCACGGTGCGCCCGACCTGGCGCTGACCCAGTTCCTCGTCGAGACGCTGAGCCTGGTCGTGTTCGTGCTGGTGCTGCGGAGGCTTCCCCTCGGGCCGAGGGAGGAGCGGGGACGGCTGTCGTTCGGCGCGCGGCTCACCCTCGGCATCGTGAGCGGTGTCGTGGTGGCGGGGGCCGGCATGTTCGCGATGAACGCGCGGCAGGCGACACCGATCGGCACGCTGATGGCCGAAGCGGCGAAGGAGGCCGGGGCCGCCAACATCGTCAGCGCGCTCCTGGTCGACATCAGGGCCTGGGACACCATGGGGGAGAGCTCCGTGCTCGTCGTGCTCACCCTCGGCATGACCGGCCTGATCTTCCTGCGCAGCCGCTCGTACGCGCCGCAATCCCCGCCGGAGAGAACCGGGGAGGAGCCCCGGACGTACTGGCTGGCGACCACCCTGCCGCCGGGGCAGCGGACGGTGGTCCTCGAGTTCGTGGCCCGGGTGACCTTCCACACCGTGATGCTGGTCTCGGTCTTCCTGCTGTTCACCGGGCACAGCGGGGTGGGCGGCGGGTTCGCCGGAGGCATCGTGGCCGGCCTCGCCCTGGTCCTGCGCTACCTCGCCGGAGGCAGGTACGAGCTGGCCGCCGCCGCACCGGTCGCCCCCGGGGTGATGATCGGGCTGGGGCTCCTGCTGTCCACGCTCACCGCGCTGGTGGGGCTGCTGGGCGGCGCCGGAGTGCTGGACATGCTCTCCGCCGACCTGTACGTCCCGCTGGTCGGCAAGCTGCACCTGTCGACGGTGCTCCTGTTCGACCTCGGGGTCTACATCACGGTGATCGGCATGGTGCGGGACATCCTGCGCAGCCTGGGCGCCGAGCTGGATCGGCAGATCGACGAGGGGGAGGGCCGGTGACCGCGCCCGTGCTGCCGCTCCTGGTGGTCGCCGTGCTCGTGGCCGCGGGGGTCACGCTGCTGCTGGAGAGGAGCCTGGTCCGGCTGCTGGCCGGCGTCATCCTGCTCAGCAACGGGGTGAACCTGCTGATCCTCACCGTGGGCGGGCCGCCGGGAGAACCGCCGATCCTGGGCGCCTCCGACCCGGAGCGGATGGCCGACCCGCTGCCGCAGGCCATGGTGCTCACCTCCATCGTCATCACGCTGGGCGTCACCGCCTTCCTGCTTGCCATGATCCATCGATCCTGGCAGCTCACCGGTGCCGACGAGGTGCAGGACGACACCGAGGACCGCCGGGTGCGGCTGCGCGCCAGGCAGGGCGAGCTGAGCCAGGCCGTGCTCGACCGGCAGGCGGCGTACCAGCGACTGGTCCGCGAGCAGCGCGCCGAGCTGGCCCGGCTGGAGGAGGAACACCACGAGTGGGAGCGCCGGGAGGCCGAGGAACTGGAGCAGCGGATCCTGGACGTCAACGTAGACCTGGGCCACTGGTTGCAGCAGCACAAGAACGACGGCCTGTCCGCCGAGCGGCTCGCCGAGCGTTTCGCCGAGGCCCAGCAGGCGGAGGACGTCTCCAAGGAGGGCCGGGAGAGGCGCCTCCGTGAGGTGCGCGCCGAGTTCGACCGCAGGCAGCGGGAACAGGCGGCGCGCGAGCGTGAGATCCGCAAGCGGCTCCGCGCCCGCCAGCGCGACGCCCGCAGGCAGATGCGCGCCGCGATCCGGGAGGACCGGGCACGACAGGCCAGGGCGGAAGATCCCGAGCTGGAGGGGGAGGACTGATGGAGGCGCTGATCCCGGTGCCCGTGGTGCTGCCGCTGCTGGCCGTCGGTCTCAAGCTGGCCATCGGCCAGAGGCTGCGCAAGTTGCAGGCGCTCATCAGCGTGGGCACGCTCACGGTGGTGCTGCTCGTGTCGCTGGTCCTGCTGTTCGCGGCGGATCGGCAGGGGCCGCTGGTGGCCCACGCCGGGGGCTGGGGCGGGCAGATCGGCATCGCGCTCGTCGCCGACCGGCTCTCCACGCTGATGCTGGCGGTCTCCTCCGCGGTGACGCTCTGCGTGATGATCTACTCGCTCTCTCAGTCCTGGGCCGACCAGGAGTACAAGGCCTCACTGTCGATCTTCCACCCGGCTTACCTGATCATGGTCGCCGGAGTGTCGGACGCCTTCCTCTCCGGGGACCTGTTCAACCTCTTCGTCGGGTTCGAGATGCTGCTCGGCGGCTCGTACGTGTTGCTGACCTTCGGCGGGACCGAGTCCCGCATCCGGGCGGGTGCCACCTACACGGTGATAGGACTGGCCTCGTCACTGCTGTTCCTGGTCGCGATCGCGGTGGCCTACGGCGCCACGGGCACCGTGTCGCTGGCGCAGCTGGCCGAGCGCTTCTCGGTGCTGCCCCAGCATGTCAGGCTGCTGGTCGAGTTGACGCTCCTGCTGGTCTTCGTGGTCAAGGCCGCGATCTTCCCGATGTCGGCATGGCTGCCCGACTCGTATCCGACCGCGCCCGCCCCCGCGACGGCGCTCTTCGCCGGGCTGCTCACCAAGGTCGGCGTCTACTCGATCATCCGGCTGGAGGCACTGCTGTTCCCCGGCGGTCCGGTGGGCGACATACTGATGTGGGCGGCGCTGCTGACCATGCTCGTCGGGGTGCTCGGGGCGGTGGCGCAGACCGACATAAAACGGATGCTCTCCTTCACCCTGGTCAGCCATATCGGCTACATGGTGTTCGGAGTCGCCCTGTTCAGCGTCCAGGGCATGGCGGGGGCCATCTTCTACGTGGCCCACCACATCACCGTGCAGACGAGCCTGTTCCTGGTGACCGGCATGATCGAGCGCCGCACCGGCACCACCTCCCTGGAGGGTCTCGGCGGTCTGGCGAAACTGACACCCGTGATCGCGGTGCTCTTCTTCGTGCCCGCGATGAACCTGGCGGGCATCCCGCCGATGTCAGGCTTCCTGGGCAAGCTCGGGTTGATCCAGGCGGGAGTGGCGAACGGCGGTCCGATGGCCCTGACCCTGGTCGCCGGAGGGCTGGTGACCAGCCTGCTCACCCTGTACGCGGTGGCCACGACCTGGAACAAGGCGTTCTGGCGGGTGCCGCCCGCGGGAATGGTCACCGAGGGGGGAACCGTGCTGGAGACCCAGGAGGACACCCAGGAGGACAGGGACGGAGCGGACCCGAAGCCCGCCGCCGGGGCCGCCGACGAGGCGATCGTCACCTCCGTCACCATGCCGAAGCTCATGTTCGCCTCCACGGCCGCCCTGGTGGCGCTGGCCCTGTCCTTCACCGTGCTGGCCGGCCCGCTGTCCGCCCTGTCGGAGCGGGCCGCGGAGGAACTGCTGGCCCGCGAACCGTACATCTCCGCGGTGCTCGGCGGTGAGCGGTGAACGAGCCCCGCCCGACGTTCACGGTGCTGCGGCTGCTGGGCAGGCCCGTGCCGCTGCCGCAGGTGCTCTGGCTGACGCTGATCTGGCTGCTGCTCTGGGGAGACCTGAGCGTGGGCAACGTGCTCGGCGGCCTGCTGGCCGGGCTGGTCCTCGTGTGGCTGCTGCCCCTGCCGATCCAGGACACCGGCATCCGGCTCCACCCTGTCAAGATCCTGCTGTTCCTCATCCGCTTCTTACGGGACATGGTGATCTCCAGCTTCCGGGTGGCCTTCTGGGCGCTGAGACTGGGCAAACCGCCGCCGGTCCAGTTCGTCGAGGTGAGACTGCGCGCCTCGTCGGAGTCGATGGCGGTGCTGGTGACGGTGGCGCTGTCGGCGCTGCCGGGCAGCCTGGTGCTGGAGGCGAACGTCCGGGAGAGAACGCTCCTGCTCCACGTGCTCGGCGTGCCCGGTGACCCGTCGACGGTCAGCCAGGTCACCCAGGATGACGTGACCCGGTTGGAGAACCGCATCGTGGCCGCCTTCGGCACTCGCGCGGATCAGGAGGAGGTGCGATGACGACGGTTTACCTGATCGCTCTGGGACTGCTCGCCGCCGCGGCGGCGATGACGCTCTACCGCCTGGTGCGCGGTCCGACGATGCTGGACCGCGCCGTCGCGCTGGACGTGCTCACCGCCGTCGTCATCTGCGCGATCGGGGCGGGGGCGGCGACCTACCGGGAGTACTCGATGCTGCCCGTGCTGCTGGTGCTCTCCCTGCTGGGGTTCGTCGGCTCGGTATCGCTGGCCAGGTTCTTCTCCGGGCGTGCCCGGTGACCGCGATGGACGTGGCCGCGGCCGTCTGCCTGCTGCTGGGGGCGACGCTGGCGTTCGCGGCGGGGGTGGGCATGGTCAGGTTCCCCGGCACCCTGGCGCGCATGCACGCGGCGACCAAGCCCCAGGTGCTCGGCCTGCACCTCATCCTGCTCGCCATGTGGCTGCGCGACCCCAGCTGGAAGATCGCCGGCGTCATCATCCTGGTCGCCGTCTACCAGGTGGTGACGGCCGCGGTGGCCGCCTACATGGTGGGAAGGGCCGCCTATCTCACCGCGAAGCCGCAGGACGACGGCGACGACGGCACGGCCGTACCGTCTCCCGGCGACGCTCGCGCCCAGTAGTGCTCTGTCAGGTGTCAGGGAGTCCTCACCGGTTCGCCGGACGGTCCCGGCCGTCCGGTGAACGTGGGTGGACATCGCACCGGCGGAGGCGGAACCCGAGTCCGGCAGGCGTCCACCGGGCCTTGGCCGAACACACCGAGCGCGAGGTGTGTCCGGACGTCGTCGCACGGGCCGAGGCCGAGTTCACCGAGCTCCAGGTGCGCACCTGACCGGCTGCGTTACCGCAGGTCAGGCAAATTCCCCCGATTTTTGTTACGACGGCAACCCCGCCAGGGCGCCGGTGTAGATCTCGACGGCCTCCTCGATCCGGGGAGTCTCGCAGTACTCGTCGGTGACGTGTGCCTGCTCCGGCTCCCCGGGGCCGCAGATCACGGTGGGTACTCCGCCGCAGGCGGCGACCAGCACCGAGGCGTCGGTGAAGTAGCTGGCGGCCGGTCGGTCGCCCGGGGGGCGGGCCCCCGCGGTGAGCAGGGCCCGCACGAAGGGGTCGTCCGGGTCGGTCCACACCGAGGGCAGGTCGGTCAGCACCTCCAGCGAGGTCTCCCCGCCGAGCCTCTCCCGGAGCCGCTCGCGTAGCTCCGCGTGGTCCTGGCCGGTGACCGTGCGTATGTCGACGGTCGCTTCGGCGAGGTCGGGGACGGAGTTCACGTTGATCCCGCCGTGTACGGTCCCCACGTTCGCGGTCGGCGCGCCGAGCCAGGGGTGGGGGGGAACGCCGGGATCGAAGCGCTCGACGGCGCCGATGGCACGGGCCAGCTTGTAGATCGCGTTGTCACCCAGGTGGGGCATCGAGCCGTGAGCGGTCCGGCCTTGGGCGGTCGCCTTCAGCCAGAGCGCGCCCTTGTGCCCGAGCAGGGCGCGGTTCGCGGTGGGCTCGGCCACCAGCAGCCCCCGGGATCGGCTGACCAGCCCACGGGCGATCATGTCGATCGCGCCCTCGCAGCCGGTCTCCTCTCCCGCGGTGAGGACGATCTCCAGCGCCACCCGGCGGCCCGGCCCGCGCGCGTGCCGCTCGGCGGCGACGACCAGCGCGGCCACTCCGGCCTTCATGTCGCTCGACCCCCGCCCGTAGAGCCGGTCGCCGTCCACCTCCGCGGCGTGCGCCTCGTGCGTCCATGCCTGGCCGCCCAGCGGAACCGTGTCGAGGTGACCGGTGAGGGTGACGGGCATGCCCGTTCCCCACCGGGCCACCAGTCCGGTACGGCCGGGCGCGTGGTCGTGCGCCCGCACCTCGAAACCGGCGGCCTCCAGCCTGCGGGCGAGCGGCTCGGCGACCGCGGCCTCGCCACCGCCCACCGAGTCGATCCTGATCAGCTCGCGGGTCAGTTCCACGACGTCGGTCATGTCGTTTCCTTGTCTTCCTGACCGTCCCCGGTCATGCTTCCTCCGGCTCCGGCGGTGACCACGCCCCTGGTCACGGGGCGACTGGTCTGCCGTACGACGAGCCGGGGGGCGATCGCGATGCGCTGCGCGGGCCGTGGATCGCCCACCCGTACCTGGTTCAGCAGGCGTACCGCCTCGGCCGCCATCTCCTCCACGGGCTGGCGCACCGTGGTGAGCGGCGGGTCGCACATCGCCGCGTGGCCGACGTCGTCGAACCCCACCACCGATATCTCCTCGGGAACCCGCACACCGCCGAGCCGCAGTGCCCGCAGCAGGCCGACCGCGATCTCGTCGTTTCCGCAGACCACCGCGTCCGGCAGGGCGTCGCCGGCGAGCAGCGCCTGCCCGGCCTCGAAGCCCCAGGCGAGGGTGAACTCGCCGAGCAGCGGCGGCAGGGAGGCGATCCCGGCACGGGCTGTGGCGAGCTGGAAGCCGGCCAGCCGCAACCTCGCGGAGGAGTTCATCAGGCGGCTGCTGACGAAGACGACGGAGCGTGCTCCTCCGGCGACCACGTGGTCGACCGCCTGGGCCAGCGCCGAGTCGTCGTCCACGCCGACCCAGTCGGCTCCGCCGCCCTCGATGTAGCGGTCCACCTGTACCAGGGGCACCTGCCGGGCCGCGTTCAGCACGGCCGGCGCGCTGGCCTCGAAGTCGCACGGGCTGATGATCAGGCCGTCCACCCGCCGGGCCAGCAGCGTGTTCAGCCGCCGGGCCTCGATCTCGGGTGTGTACAGGGAGGCGCACAGCAGCAGGTCATGTCCGGTCTCCTGGAGCTGATGCTCCACCGACTCGACGATCGTGGTGAAGAACGGGTTGCCGATGCCGGGAACGATCATGCCGATTGTTCCGGTGGTCTGGTCGCGCAGTGCCTTGGCGATGGCGTTCGGCCGGTAGCCCAGCTCGGTGGCGGCCCGGGTCACCCGCTCGGCCACCTCGGCGGTGACCTTGCGACGCCCGGACAGGGCACGCGAGGCCGAGGCCACGGAGACGCCGGCCGCTCTGGCCACGTCGTGGATTGTCACGCCCATGTTGTGTAATCGATTTCCCTGGTCGCGCTGAGGATAACCGGCCGCCTCCCCGTCATGTGAGCTCGCTCATGTGCGGGTTGTTAGAACCATAGAGCGTCCGCGGCCTTACGTCACCTTGACGGGAGTTTGCCCTGGTCGCTACCATCCCCGGACATTGGTAATCGATTACCAACCCCCCGCTGTATCAGCGTCTCGAAAGGCTGATTCGATGGCACGACCGACTCGCTTCACCCGCCTGACCGCCGTCACGGCGATCCTTGCCACCGGCCTGCTGGCCGCGGCATGTGGCGGCACGGACGCTTCCGACGCCGCGCCCTCGGCCGACGGCGGAGAAAAGCCGAAGATCGGCCTGGTGCAGATCAACCAGCAGGCGATCTTCTTCAACGAGATGAACGCCGGCGCCCAGCAGGCCGCGAAGGAGGCGGGCGTCGACCTCACGATCTTCAATGCCAACGACGACCCGGTGAAGCAGAACGAGGCCATCGACAACTTCGTCCAGCAGCAGTTCGACGGCGTCATCGTGGTGGCCATCGACGTCGAGGGCATCAAGCCCGCCGTCAAGATCGCCAAGGACGCGGGACTGAAGGTCGTGGCCGTCGACGCGATCGTGGACTCCCCGGCGGTCGACACCCAGGTGGGCGTGGACAACGAGGACGCGGCCAAGCAGATGGGCACGTTCGTCAACGAGTGGGCCAAGAAGCAGAATGTGGCCGCGCCGAACATCGGCGTGGTCGGCGCGCTCAACTCCTTCATCCAGAACGTGCGCAAGGACGGCTTCAACTCGACCGTCGAGGCGGCCGGCGCCAAGATCGTCCAGACCGTGGACGGGCAGAACAAGCAGGAGGCCGCCCTGGCCGCCGCCGAGAACCTGCTCACCTCGCGCTCGGACCTCACGGCCGTGTACGCCACCGGAGAGCCCGCGCTGCTCGGCACGGTGGCCGCGGTGAAGTCGCAGAACGCGAGCGACCGGGTCAAGGTCTTCGGCTGGGACCTCACCGCGGAAGCGATCGGCGGCATCGACGCCGGCTTCGTCGCCGGAGTCGTGCAGCAGGACCCCAGGACCGAGGGCTACGAGGCGGTCAAGGAGGTCAAGGCGCTGGTCGGTGGCGCGCAGGCCAAGAAGACCATTGATGTGCCCGTCACGATCGTGACCCAGGAAAACGTCGACAAGTACCGTTCCACGTTCAAGTGAGCGGCGGAGAGACCCCTATGACCGACTACGAGGCGACCGGCGCGGACCGTGTGGTCATGCGCGACATCCGCAAACGCTACGGAATGGTCGACGCACTGCGCGGGGCCAATCTGCGGGTCGGTGCGGGCGAGGTGGTGGGACTGGTCGGCGACAACGCCGCCGGCAAGTCCACCCTGATGAAGGTGCTGGCGGGCACCGTCGTGCCGGACTCCGGGCAGATCGTCTTCGATGGCCGCCAGGTGTCCTTCGCCACCCCCCGCGACGCTCGCGAGCTGGGGATCGAGATGGTCTACCAGGACCTCGCGCTCTGCGACGACATCGACGTGGCGGGCAATCTGTTCCTCGGCCGTGAACCGCGCCGGGCCGGTGGCCTGCTGCTGGACATCAAGCGGATGCACGAGGACGCGCGCCGGCAACTCGACGCGCTCAACATCCGGATCCCCCTCACCGACATCCCGGTGGGAGGGCTCTCCGGCGGCCAGCGGCAGGCGGTCGCCATCGCCCGCGCGGTCACCTTCGGCCCCAAGCTGCTCATCCTCGACGAGCCCACGGCCGCGCTCGCCGTCGCCGAGGTCGAGACCGTGCTGGAACTGATCAAGACCGTCTCCTCCCAGGGGGTCTCGGTGATTCTGATCACCCACCGCCTCCAGGACCTGTTCCGGGTCTGTGACCGGCTCTGCGTGATGTACGAGGGGACGCTCCGCGCCGACCTCGACGCCCGCACCACCAGCCTGGAGCGGCTCGTGTCGGAGATCGTCGCCCACGACCAGCCCGAGGGAGCGCGGTCATGACCGTCACCAGTGAGAGGGTGGTCACCACCCGATCGGCCCGCCTCACCGCCCACATCGGCAGCCACGCCCAGACCATCGCCATCGGGGCCGTGCTGGTCCTGCTGCTGATCTTCTTCTCGTTCTCCGCCGACCGCTTCGCCAGCGTCGGCAACCTGCTCAACCTGATCCGGCAGATCTCCCCGACCCTGATCGTCGCGGTCGCGATGACCTTCGTGATCAGCACCGCCGGTATCGACCTGTCGGTCGGCTCGACGGTCGCGCTGTCCGGATCGTTGCTGGCGATCGTCCTGCAGCAGGGCTGGGACCCTACCCTCGCGCTCATCGCGATCCTCGCGCTCGGCGCGGCGATCGGGTTCGTCAACGGCTGGTTCTCCTCCTACCAGGGCATCCCGGCGTTCATCGTCACCTTGGCCATGCTCTCGATCCTGCGGGGCACCGCCCTGCGCGCGACCGAGGGGTACTCCACTCCGATCGACGGTGAGTTGTGGATCGTCCAGCTCGGCCAGGGCCGCATCGCCGGAGTGCCGGTGCCGGCCATCCTCGCCGTGGTGATCGCGCTGCTCGGCTGGCTGGTCCTGACACGCACGCCGTTCGGCCGCTACGTGGTCGGTCTCGGCTCCAACGGTGAGTCGCTGCGCCGTACCGGTGTGAACACCCGCAGGGTCGGGCTCACCGTCTACGTGCTGGCCGGCCTGGCCGCCGCGCTTGCCGGAGTGCTGATCGCCACCCGGCTCAGCTCCGGGTCGTCGAACGCGGGCACCGGGTTCGAGCTGGAGGTCATCACGGCCGTCGTGCTCGGCGGGACCAGCCTGTTCGGCGGACGGGCCAGCATGCTCGGCACCATCTTCGGCGCGCTCACCCTCGGCGTCATCGCCAACGGCCTGGTGCTGCTGCACGTCTCGCCGTTCTACGTGCAGATCGTGCAGGGCAGCATTCTCCTGCTGGCCATCTTCGCCAACAACAAAATGTGGGCGAGGTTCGGCGCGGTGCGGAAATGACCGGCCGGGCCGACGCGACCGCGACCACGGTGCTCGGCGAGGTGCCCGTCGCCGAGCTCGGCATCACTCTCTGCCACGAGCACCTGCGCAACGACGGCGCCAGCGCCTGGCACCCCGCCCCCGAGGGCGACGCCGAGGGTGAGCTGATCGCCGGCTCGCCGGTGCGGATGGAGTTCCTCGGCCGGCTGAGGCTGGACCCCTACCTCTCCCGCGACAACGTGTCCCTGGACGACACCGGTGTGGCGATCGAGGAGGTGGCCCGATTCGCGGCCCGTGGGGGCCGCACCGTGCTGGACGTCACCCCGGAGGGCATCGGCCGCGCCCCGGCGGAGCTGGTCCGCATCGCCCGTGCCACCGGCCTGAACATCGTGATGGGCTGCGGCTTCTACCTGGAGCGCACCCACCCGGCCCGGGTTCGCGGGATGAGCGCCGCCGACGTCGCCGACGAGATCGAACGAGATCTGGTCGACGGCGCCGGGGGAGTACGTGCCGGGGTGATCGGGGAGATCGGGATCTCCCCGGACTTCACCCCGGCCGAGGAGAAGGTGCTCCGCGGCGCCGCCCGAGCCCAGGCCCGCACCGGCGTGCCGCTCTCGGTGCACCTGCCCGGGTGGGTACGGCACGGCCACCGGGTGCTCGACGTCGTCGCCGAGGAGGGCGGCCTCCTCACGGCCACCGTGCTGTCACACCTGAACCCCAGCCTGCGTGAGCGCGACTACCAGGTATCCCTCGCCACCCGGGGGGCCTACCTCGGATACGACATGTGCGGCATGGACTACCTCTACCCCGGCGAGGGCCAGTCGCCGTGCGACGAGGAGAACGCCGCCGCCGTCGCCTGGCTGGTCCGCGCCGGCCTGGGCGGCCGGTTGCTGCTCTCCCAGGACGTGTTCCTCAAGACCATGCTGGTCCGGTACGGCGGAACCGGCTACGCGCACATCCTCACGCATTTCGTGCCGCGTCTGCACCACCACGGGCTGACCCCCGAGGACACCGACCGGCTGCTCGTCGCCAACCCGCGCGAGCTCTTCACCACCCCGAAGACCCTCTGAAGGAGACAATATGACCCGCGTGCTGGTCGCCGGCGAGTCGTGGATGAGCGTGTCGACCCACTACAAGGGGTTCGACGAGTTCACCACGACGACCTACCACACCGGCTTCGAGCCGCTGCGCGACGTACTGGTGGCAGACGGCATCGAGGTCGACCATCTACCCGCGCACGACGTGCCCAAGCTGTTCCCCGGGACGTTCGAGGAGCTGGCGGCCTACGACGTCGTCGTGCTCTCCGACATCGGCGCCAACAGCATCCTGCTGCACCCCGACACCTGGCTGCACAGCAGGAAGTCGGCGAACCGGCTCGACCTGCTGGCGAGCTGGGTGGAGCAGGGCGGCGGCCTGGCGATGGCCGGTGGCTATCTCAGCTTCCAGGGCATCGAGGCGAAGGCGGCCTTCCGCGGCACCCCCGTGGAGCGGGTGCTCCCCGCCCGGATCGCTCCCTACGACGACCGGGTGGAGACCCCGCAGGGTCTTCCGGGCGTCGTCGTCGATCCGACCCATCCCATCGTGGACGGGCTGCCCTCCGACTGGCCCGACCTGCTCGGCTACAACCGCTTTGAGGTCCCCGAGGACGCCCGGCTGCTCGCCACCGTCGGCGCCGACCCGCTGCTCGCCGTACGGCAGGCGGGGGCGGGCCGCACTCTCGCCTGGGCCTCCGACATCGCCCCGCACTGGTGCCCCGAGGAGTTCGTCACCTGGGATGGTTACCGCACCCTCTTCACCCGGGCCGTGCGCTGGCTGGCGAAGGAGATCTGACATGCCGATCCCGGTGATTCTCGACTGTGATCCGGGGCACGACGACGCCCTGGCCATCCTGCTGGCGGTGGCCGACCCGGCGATCGACCTGCGCGCGGTCACCACCGTCGCCGGCAACCAGACCGTGGCGAAGACCGCCCTCAACGCGCGGCGGATGCTCAGCCTGGCGGGGGTGACCGGGGTGCCGGTCGCGGCCGGTTGCGACCGGCCGCTCGCCGGCCCGCTGGAGATCGGCGACTATGTGCACGGGGAGAGCGGGCTGGACGGCCCGGCCTTCGGCGAGCCCGACGTGCCCCTCGATTCGCGCCACGGTGTCGAGCTCATCCACGACACGCTCGCCGCCGCCGACGAACCGGTGACGGTCGTGGCCATCGGGCCGCTGACCAACATCGCCACGCTGCTGCGCCGCCATCCCGGGGACCGCGACCGGATCCGCGAGATCGTGATCATGGGTGGCTCCACCGAGCGCGGCAACCACACGCCCTACGCCGAGTTCAACATCTACGCCGACCCGGAGGCCGCGGCGGAGGTGCTCGGCAGCGGCATCCCGACCACCTGGGTGGGGCTCAACGTCAGCCACCAGGCGCTCGTCACCACGGACGTGCTCGACCGCATAGCCGCGCTCGGCACCCCGCTGGCCCGTGTCTGCGTGGAACTTCTCACCTTCTTCGGCTCCAGCTACCACCAGACCTGGGGATTCGAGGCGCCCCCGCTGCACGATCCGATCACCGTCGCCTACCTGATCGATCCCGCGGTCCTCACGCATGTCCGGGTGGGTCTGCGGGTCGAGCTGGATGGTGAGCACACCCGGGGCGCCACCGTGGCCGACCTGCACGGCCGGATGGACTGGGAGCCCAACGCGAACGTCGGAACCGTACTCGACCGGGACCGGTTCTGGGACATCATGATCGGTGCGATCGACACCCTCGGCTGACGCCCGGACACCGGCCAGGGGCCGCCGCGCGGTCTTCGGCCGCCCACGTGACACGTGGGCGGCCGAACGGCGGGCCGGTGCGCGACCTGATCATGCCGGCCGGGGGGCTCGGGGCGGTGGCGCAGACCGCTCGGCCACATCGGTGTACCTCGCCGTGTCACCGCAGGACGACGGCACGGCGGTAGCGCCCGGTGACGCTCGCGCCTAAGGATCTCCCGGCGTACCGTGTCGGTATGCGTGAGGGACGTGCGGAGGACGCGAGGACCGAGGCCAGACGACTGATCCGTGACCTACTGGGCGAGGCGCGGCCGGACGCCGCCCTGCTGCTGGGCGAGGCGGGAGCGGCGCTGGGCGCCGACCGTGTCGCGCGTTCCGTCGAACTCGCCCGAGGCGCCCCCCTCACCCGCAGATCCACTGAGCTCGCCGCGCTGGCCGCCCTGCTGGTCGGCACCCGCGAGCTCGGCGAGCGGTGGTGGCGGCGCGAGCGCGGCGGCAAGCTGCCCGCACCGGACGAGGTGCTGTGGAGCTCCACCGCGATCGAACCGTGGACCGACCTGACGGTTCTGGAGATGCTCGCCGCCTGGATCGCCGACGACGCGGCGGACGAGACCTGGGGCCGCCCCGCCGCCGTCACCGACCTCAACTCCTGGCAGGCCGAGGACCGGGTCGAACTGCCACCCGACGCGCGCCCCGGCCAGCGGATCGTGGTCTCCTTCGACGCGGGCGGCCGCCTCGACGCGCTGGTGCTGCGCCGGGCGGACAACGAGCTCGGTTCCAACCTCGACTTCGACTCCCTGCGCTACTCCCGTCCCGCCGAGGCCCAGTGGAGCTGGGGCGTCGCCGCGGGGCTGGGCCCGCACCGGCTGGACGAGCATCCCGACCCGTACGAGCAGCCGGTCGACACCGAGGCCGCCGAGACCCTGCACACCTGGGCGCTGCGACAGGGCGCCTCCGCGGAACAGGCGGGTGCGGTCTGGCGCAACAGGGGCGACGTCATCGCCGCCATCGAGCGGATCGACTGGATGTGGCGCAGCGGCGAGTGGTTCGCCTGGTGGCGCGGGGTCTCGGCCCTGGTCGACGGCGAGCCGGAGCAACTGGCCGCCCGGCTGTGGGAGATCGCCGACGCCTCCTAGATGACCACCTGCGGCGTGGAGATCAGGTCAGCGGCAGCCACACGCGCATGCTCGCGGGGCCCCGGTTGCCCCAGCGGTGATAGGGGACCAGCCGCAGGGACGTCTGCCGGCCCGCGGCCACCCGCCGATCGGCCCGGTACGGCCAGGCGTCGTCTTCCGGCGCCGTCAGGCAGGCCGGGACGTCCAGCTCGACGGTCCCGTCGACGTGCCGCTCGACCGGCGTGAGGGGTTCCACCGTGACCTGCGCCAGCGGAGGCTCGTCGCCGGTGGACTCGGCGCAGTAGACGAGCGGGCCGCGTTCGACGGCGGCGCACCCGCGGACCGCGTCCACCCGCCGGTCGGGGAAGGTCCAGCGGGGCCGCATCGGCAGGTCGAGCCGGATCCGGTCTCCCGGCCGCCAGTCGGCCTCGGCCGTGGCGTAGCCGGGCTCGGCCGGATGCGACACGCCGCCGTAGGTCAGGGTCGCGCCCTGGGCCCAGGGCGGTACGCGCAGCGAGATCCGGCCGGCCCGGCCCTCGACGACGTGCGCGGTCACCGTGCCCGACCAGGGGTAGTCCGTCTCGATCCGGAGCGCGAGACCGTCGTGGCGGATCTCGCCGGGCGTGTAATGGTGGATGCGCAGGGCGTCGCCGTCCGCCGCGGCCAGGTAGGCGGGGAGCGAGGCGAGGGTACGGGCGATGTTGTTGGGGCAGCACGACACGTCGAACCAGGGCGAGCGCAGGCCACCCTCGGAGCCGTGGTTGACCCCCTCGCGCGGCTCGGCCGGGACCCGTACCTGCAGCGGGTTGACATAGAAGAACGAGCGCCCGTCCAGCGCCACCGCCGTGGCGAGCACGTTGTACATGGTCCGCTCGGCCAGGTCGGCGTAGCGCACGTCGCCGGTGGCCAGCAGCAGCCGGTGCGACAGCATGATCGAGGCGATGCAGGCGCAGGTCTCGGAGTAGGCGCGGTCGGCCGGCAGCTCGAAGTCCTCGCCGAAGGCCTCGTCCGAGTGGTGCGAGCCCACCCCGCCGGTCAGGTGGACGCGCCGGGCGACGGTGCGCTCCCACTGTGTCTCGACCGCCCGCAGCAGCTCCGTGTCACCGGTCTCGACGGCCACGTCCACCGTGCCGCAGGCGAGATAGAGGGCGCGCACCGCGTGCCCGCGGAACACCCGCGCCCGCCGTACGGGCAGATCGTCCTGGAAGTACGCGGGATGGAACTGGATCTCACCGAGGGCGGGCCTGCCGCGCCGCTCGACGAACCTGCGGGCCATCTCCAGGTAGCGCTCGGTCCCGGTGACGCGGTACAGCTCGACCAGCGCCGTCTCCACCACGGGATGACCGCAGGTCTCCTCGGTGTCCATGAAGCGGGCGCAGACGTGGTCGGCGGCCCGGCGGACCACCTCGGTCAGCGTGTCCTCGCCGTGCGCGCGGAGCCGGGCGACGCCTGCCTGGATCAGGTGGCCGTAGCAGTACAGCTCGTGGCCCCACTCGAAGTCGGTGTAGCGCCGCCCGCTCCAGCGGGTGTTGAGGTAACCGTCCTCCTCCTGCGCCCGCGCCACGGTCGCGGCCAGCTCCTCCAGGGCGGGGTGGTCCGACCAGGCCATCCCCTCCAGCAGCTTGTAGATCTCCGAGTCGGAGAACTCCCGGCCCCGGCGGGGAGTCACGCCGCGGAAGTTGCCGATCCAGCCGACCCGTTCCATCCACTCCTGGCAGTGGGCGATGACGACCTCGCGGTTGAGCGCCATCCGGTCACCCCAGAAACCCGGGGTGAGCCGTACGGCATCGAGGCCGAGCGGGGACAGTGCCCCCGCCGAGGGCATGACGGGACTAACCACGCAGGGCTCCTGACATGAATCCGCGCACGTAGTGGCGCTGGAGGACGATGAAGAGGATCAGGCAGGGCACGGCCATGACCATGACGCCGGCCTGCAGCATGCCGTAGTCGACGGCGCCGAACGTGCGCTGGGTCATGCTGACCACGGCCACCGGCAGGGTGAAGCTCGCACCGTCGTTGAGCAGGATGAGCGGGGCGAAGAAGTCGTTCCACGAGGCCAGGAAGGCGAACAGACCGACCGTGACCAGGGCGGGCCGCACCGCGCGCAGCAGGATGCGGGCGAAGGCGCGGAACGTGCCGCAGCCGTCGACGAGGGCGGCCTCCTCCAGCTCGCGCGGGATCGCCTCGAAGGCGTTGCGCATCATGAACAGCGCGAACGGCAGCTGGAACATCACGAAGACGAGCGCGAGACCGATCAGCGAGTTCTGCAGCCCGATGTAGCCGAGCAGGACGTAGAGCGGGATCAGGATGGTCGCGTACGGCACCATCAGGATCGCCAGCGTGGCGAGGAAGAGCAGGTTCTTGCCGGGGAAGTCGAAACGGGCGAAGGCGTAGCCGCCCAGGGCGGAGACTCCCAGCGTGCCGGCGACGGTCATCGCCGAGACCAGCACGCTGTTGGTCAGGTAGGTGCCGACGCCCTCGCCGAAGCGGGCCATCTCCAGGTAGTTCCCGACCCCGCCGTCGAAGGAGGACCAGCCGCTCCACAGCAGGGGGAACAGGAAGAGCACCGCCAGGGCCGACATCGTGGTGTAGTAGGGCGTTCTCACCGGTCTGCTCACTTCGACCTCCTGAGTACCCGCATCTGCAGGGCGTTGAGCGCGACCAGGGCGACCAGCAGCACGACGGACAGCGCCGCGGCGCCGCCCAGATCGAAGCGGAAGAACGCGTCGCGGTAGACGACCATGACCATGGAGACCGTGCTGTTGTCCGGGCCGCCGTTGGTGAAGATGAAGAACTGGTCGAAGGCGAGCAGGGAGCCGGTGACGCTGAGGACGAGCATCAGCGCGAGCGTGGGACGGAGCAGCGGCAGCGTGATCCTGGTGAAGATCTGCCAACGGCCGGCGCCGTCACTTCTGGCCGCCTCGTAGACCTCGACCGGGATCGACTGCAGCCCGGTGAGCAGGATGAGCATGTTGAACCCGGCGAACCGCCACAGCACCAGCGCGATCGTGGAGAACAGCGCCATGTTCGGGGTTCCGGTCCACCTCACCGGCTCGTCGGTGAGGCCCAGGGCCCGCAGGATCGGGTCGATCGGCCCGAAGTCGTTGTTGAGCATGCCGTAGAAGAGCAGCGCCGCCGCGGCGAAGCCGACCGCACCCGGCAGGAAGAACGCGGTACGGAAGAAGCCGACACCGGGCCTGCGCTCCTGCACCAGCAGGGCCAGGCCGAGCGCCATGGCCGACAGCAGCACGGTCGTGATGGCGGTGTACTTCAGCGTGAAGCCCACCGCGTCGAGGAAGAGGGGATTGTCGGCGATCTTGAAGTAGTTGTCCGGCGCGTTGAACGTCGCCCGGCCGAGCAGCGGCCAGCGGTTCAGCGACATCCAGACGACCAGTGCCAGCGGTGCCAGGAACAGCACGCCGACGATCAGGGCGGTCGGGGCCGCGTAGACCCAGCCCTGCGCCCGCCGGGTCCGCCACCAGGGGGGCGGCGCCGGGACGGCTCCCCGCACCGCCTTCCCGTCATGCCTGGTCAGTGTCACCGTCATTGCTGCAGCGACTTGGTGATCTCGGAGTTGAGCTGGGCGACCTTGCCCGCGTCACCGAACACGGCCTCCCTGGCCAGGCGCAGCCACGGCCCCTGCGGGTCGTTGAAGGTCTGCCCGAACCGCAGCGCGTACGGCGTCTGCCCCTTGGCGACCATGGAGTTCATCAGCACCACCCTCGGGTCCTGGGCGGAGTACTTGTTGTCGGCCAGGTCGGTGCGGGCTGGAATGTCCTTGTTCTTGGCCATGACCTCGACCTGTGCCTCGTCGGAGACCGTCCAGGACAGGAAGTCCCAGGCGGCGTCGGCGTTCTCGCTGGTCGACGAGATGCCGACCGAGTCGCCGCCGACGAAGGTGGACTCTCCGCCGTCGGGGCCGGCGATGGGCGCGACGCCGATCCTCATCTCCTTCGGCATCGAGCCGAGCGTGGTCGAGGGCATCGGCATCACGCCGATCTCCCCCTTGGGGAAGAAACCGGTCCAGGTCGGTCCCTGCTCCTCCTTGGCGGTCGGGCCGGTGACGCCCTTGGCGTAGAGGTCGCGGTAGATCTTGAACACGTCCGTCATGGCGGCCTGGTCGTTGAGCGAGGTCGTGCCCTCGGCGTCCATGACCTGGGCGCCCGAGGCCCACACCGACGGCCAGAAGGTGAACACGTAGCAGCCGCCGCAGTTGCCGCCGAAGAAGGTGCCATGCACCTTGCCGTCCTTGCCGAGCTTCTCGTCGACGACCGTGGCCTGCTCGGCGAACTCCTTCAGCGTCGTGGGCCCCTTCTCGGGGTCCAGCCCGGCCTTCTCGTACAGGTCCTTGTTCCAGAACCAGACGGACAGGTCCAGGGTGTGCGGGAGCGTGTAGGAGCGGCCGTCCAGCGTGCCCAGCCTGATGTGCGAGGGGGCGAGCTTGTCCTTGTAGGGCAGCGCGGCGATGCGGTCGCTGATGTCCAGGTACAGGCCCTGCGAGGTGTAGTTGGGGACGAAGATCACATCTGCCGCGAACACGTCGGGCAGCTGCTTCGCCCCGGCCGCGGCCGCGATGCGCGGCTGGTAGTTGTCCGTCGGGATGACCGTCAGCTTCACCTGGTTCTTGTGGCTCGCGTTGTACGCCTTGACCAGCCGCTCGCTCTGCGCCTGCGTCGCGGCGCGCGTCCACATGGTGATCGTGGTGGCCTCATCGGCGGGAGCGGCGGTCTTCTCGCTCCCGCCGCAGGCCGCCGCTGTTGTTAGCGCTAACAATACGATGGCGGTCATCCCGGCGCGTGGCTGCATGGTCTTCTCCTCTTCCGGCATCCCCCGCGACGCGCGAAATAGAACTAAAAGGTTTTCGGAAACGTAAAAGAAACATCAGACCGTGTCAATCCCCTGCCGATGGGAGGCTGACCTTGCTGTTGGGTGAGGGTGAGGGCTACCCTCTGGGGGGCCACCATCATGATGGCCGACCCTGCTGACAAGGTATAAAGAAAAGGATTTCGTCAGATGGCTGGCAGGCGGTCACGTGCGGTGACCATCAGTGACGTGGCCTCGCTGGCCGGCGTGTCGATCGCCACCGTGTCCAAGGCACTCAATGGGAAGGACAACGTCAGGGCCGACACCCGGCAGCGCGTGCTCGAAGCGGCCGAACAGCTCTCCTTCCGGCCGAACGCGCTCGCCAAGAACCTGCTGACCGGACAGAGCCGTACGGTCGGCCTGTTGACCAGCGACAGCGCCGGGAGATTCGGGATCCCCGTCCTTCTCGGCGCGGAGAACGCCTTCGGCGCGGGGGAGATGGCGGTGATGCTCTGCGACGCCCGCGGCGACGTCATCCGCGAGCAGCACCACATCCGCATGCTCCTGTCCCGGCGGGTCGACGGCCTGATCGTGGTGGGGGAGAGCACCAACCCGCGCCCCTCCATCAGCCGTGACCTGCCGGTTCCCGTGGTGTACGCCTACGGTCCCTCCGACGACGCCGACGATGTCTCCTTCGTGCCCGACGACGTGGGCGGCGCGATGCTCGCCGTACGGCACCTGCTGGCCACCGGGCGGCGCAGGATCGCCCATGTCACCGGTCCCACGGACTACAAGGCCGCGATCGACAGGGCCGAGGGCGTGCGGCGGGAGCTCGCCGAGGCCGGTCTCGAACAGGCGGGCGAGACCCTCTTTGGTGCCTGGTCCCAGCGGTGGGGGCGGCAGGCGGCCGAGATGCTGCTGATGGCGCAGCCCGACCTCGACGCGGTGTTCTGCGGCAGTGACCAGATCGCCGCGGGCTTCATGGAGACGGCCAGGGAGCGCGGCCGGCGCCTGCCCGCGGACATCGCGGTGATCGGCTACGACAACTGGGAGGTGCTGTCGGCCGAGACCCGCCCGCTGCTCACCAGCGTCGACCCGAACCTGGAACGGCTGGGGCACACGGCCGCGCAACACCTGTTCGCCGCCATCGACGGGAAGGTCGCCCCCGGCATCCACACCATGCCCTGCCGGCTCGTGATCCGCGACTCCACCGCACCACCCGGCCCTTCCTGATCAGGGCCGCGCGGCCGTCGCGGCATCGGCGGCCGCGCGGGTTCTCGGGCCCGGGGGCGGGACTCATCCGCGGCCGGGGCCGGCGCGTAGCGCGTCGACGGCGACCCGGGCGGCCTGGCCGATCGCCAGGTCGATGTCGATGCGCCGGGTCGCGTGCAGCTGCTCGCTCCTGGCGAACACCGCCACCGCGTATCTCCCGCCGCAGGGATACTCGGCGACCCCCGCCTCCATGTGCAGGCCGGGCAGCGTCCCCGTCTTGGCGGCCACCCGCACTTCCGCGGGGAACCCCGAGGCGATCCGTGTCCAGGAGATCTGCCGCGCCATGTAGTCGCGCACCGCCGCGCACGCCTGCGGCGGTCCCGCCTCGTCGCGCCAGATCAGCCCGAGCAGCCGGGTCATCTCGCGCGCGGTGCTCGAGGTCGTGTGACCGGGGTCGAAGACCCGCAGCGCCCAGACCCGCTCGGCGGGCAGGGTCGGGAAGATCCGCGCGAACTCGGCGTCGTCCCGCGCCCCCACATCCGCGAGCATCGACTCCAGCAACTGCCTGGGCCCGCCGATCACCCGGGTGCGCCCCAGCCCCAGCTCCGCGGCCAGCATCTGGACGGTGTCCAGGCCTACCTTGCGCATCAGCAGGTCGGCGGCGGTGTTGTCGCTGACGGACATGGCGAAGTGGGCCAGGTCGCGGAGCGATATCTCCACGTCGTCCGCGCATCCGGCGGTCCCCCAGCCGCCGAGCCTGTCCCCGGCCGTCACCAGCACGCGCTCGGCCGGGTCGAGCTGGCCGGCCGCGGCCTGGCGGGCGAACTCCAGGACCAGCAGCACCTTGAAGATCGAGGCGATCACCACCTGCTCGTCGGCGCGTACCCCGACCTCACGCCCCCCGGTGATGTCCAGCGCGTGCAGATGACCGTCCAGGCCGGCCGCCGTGAAGATCTCCGCTATCCGTTCCTCTGTCGACACACCCGCAACGCTATCCAGGCCCGCCGGCGGCCCGTGACGCGTGGCGAGCCGGATGTCTGTGAAGCTCGGCCGTCCATGCCCGGGGAGGTCCGATGGACCTCGGGGGATGAAGGCGCGGGTGGACGATCGCCTATCGTGGCGCCGTGGACCTTTCCCGGCACCTGCGACATTTCCTCGTCGTCGCCGAAGAACTGCACTTCGGCCATGCCGCGGAGGTGCTCGGTATCGCCCAGCCGCCGCTCAGCCAGTCGATCCAGCGGCTGGAGCGCGAGCTCGGCGCCGAGTTGTTCGACCGCTCGCGCCGCCAGATCGAGCTCACGGCGGCGGGGCGGCTTCTCGTCGGGGAGGCCAGGCGGTTCCTCGCGGGCGAGGAGCGCCTGCGGACGATGATGCGTCAGGCCGGTGAAGGCGAGCTGGGAACCCTCCGCGTCGGGGTGCCTCCGGAGATCCCGGCCGTGACGCTCCACGCCCTGCTGCGGCGCGTCACCGAGGACACCCCGGGGCTACACCTGGAGCTCCATGAGCTCACGGTCCCGGAACAGCTCCGCCGCCTGGCCTCCGCCGGGCTCGACGCGGGTCTCGTGCACCACCCCGTCGACACCCCCGGTCTGCTGTACGGCCCCGTCGTGCAGATCCCGCTGGGCGTGGTGCTGCCACGTACCTCCCCCCTGGCACTGGCGCGGTCAGAACCGCGACCGGAGCGGTCAGGATCGCGGCCATGGGAGATCGAGCTGGCCGAGCTCGCCGGGCACGATCTCGTCGTCTTCCCCCGCGAGACCTCCCCGGCCTGGTACGACCACCTGCTCGACGTCTGCCGCACGAAAGGTTTCTCCCCGGTACGGCTCCGGCACGCCCGCAACCCGGAGTTCCTGCTGGGACTGGTGCTGGCGGGGCACGGGGTGGCGTTCGAGCAGGAGGCGATGGCGCGCAGGGAGCCACGGGTGATCTGGCGCCCCCTGGCCGGAGATCCTCTCCGGCGGGGGATCTGCGTCGCCTGGCCGGAACGGTCGGCCCACCCGGCGGCCACCCGCTTCGCCGTCCTGGCCGCCGAGATCCTCGCCCAGCACGGCACGGCCGGGACACCGCCGGCGACACCCGAGACGGCACCGTCGCTCGGGCCCCGTCCCTGGTCCGTCGTCTACGCCCCTTGACGTCCTCCCGGCCGTATCTCGGCCGCCGGTCCGGTGCGGTGTGACACGAGGAGTTCGACGCCTGTCACATCGCCCCGGCGCCGACCGCGTCCGGCCGCGATTTCCCCGCCACGCTCGGCAGGTTCCGCCTGGTATCGAGGGGACCTCCCATCGCAAAGAATGCTCTACCAGGACAAGACCTCGGCTCTATCGACGATGGGCATGTACGGGTGTAGACAAAGGTTAATTAGCACCAAGAAGGCGACAAATTAACAACTTGTTTGCTCAGGGAACGCCGCTAGAAGATCCCGCGTCATGTTCGGGTCATCGGACAGACGGACGCGGTGACGCCGGCGGGGGAGTCCGTGGTCGCCACCGGAGCCGCCCACCAGAACCTGGTCGCGTTGGAGCGCACGAAGTGCCGGCGCGGAGGCGAAGGCGAGATTCCGTGAAGCCGATGCGAGGTCGGCCGGGAAGGTCGTCCGCGCCGTCTCCCGCTGAGCCGGGAGTCCTTCCCGCAGACAATCAAGATCGGAGCAAGACCGTGTGCCAGCACATACCCCCCTGTCCGTCCGCGGACGCTTTTGACCATGAGGCGGCGCGTCTCCTGGTCTCTCACCCGGAGCAGGGGTGGGGGCTGCTCTGCAACGGCGTGGTGGTCTTCGATGACACCGGGGAGCTTATGCCCGACGGACGTAGCATTCCCGCCCATCGCGATATTCCCGCCCATCACAGCCACTGCGTCGGGGCGGCATGAGAGCGTTCGCCGCTCCAGCCGCCGCTATGGCCGCCGACCCGTCCCCGCACCGGGGGACGGCGCCCCGGCGGCTCTTTTCCGTCCCGGTCCCGGCGCCCGGGGCATGGCAGCCGACCGGCGACCGGCAGCCCGAAAAGGTCGGATGACGATGCGTCGGGTCCACCTCCGCAAGCGGTCACGCTCCGCCGCCCGGCTCACTCTGGACCTGCGGACTCCGGCGGGCAGGCGGCTGCCGTACTGACCTCCGTCTCACCGGGTGCCACGTGGCCGCGCGGCCGCGGGCGACACCGCGGAATGAGCGGCCCTCCGCACCGGTTACAGCGGTACGTGAAGGTTGAAATCTACTCAGACGTCGTCTGTCCCTGGTGCTACATCGGCCACGCCCGCTTCGCCCGCGCCGTCGAGCGCTACCGGGCCAAGGGCGGGGAGGTGGAGGTCGAGTTCAGACCGTTCCAGCTCATGCCGGACGCGAAGTCCAACGGCGAGCTCACGCTCACCTGGGCCGCGAAGAAGTTCGGCGGGGCCGAGCAGGCCGCGCAGATGTTCGGGAGGGTGGGCGGGGTCGCCGCGGAGGACGGGCTGGTGCTGGACTTCGACCACGCGATCCAGGCCAACACCTTCGACGCGCACCGCCTCATCCGGCTCGCCGGAGAGCAGGGCAAGGGGGAGGAGGCGCTGTACGCGCTCTTCCGGGCTCACTTCACCGACGGTCTCGACGTCGGCTCGCGCGAGGTGCTCGCCAAGCTGGCCGGGGAGCTCGGCGTACGGGCGGACCTCGACGGTGAGGACGGCGCGGCGGCGGTGCGGGAGGAACTGGCCCGGGCCCGCGCCATCGGCGTCAGCTCGGTGCCGCTCTTCCTGTTCGAGGGCCAGTTCGCCGTCTCCGGCGCCCAGCCCGAGGACACCCTGCTCGCCGCCCTCGAAGAGGTCGCCGAGCGCACCGGGCAGTCACCGGCCGCCAGGGCGGTCAAGGCCGCCCAGACCGGCGGGGACGCCTGCGACGACGAGGGGTACTGCGCCGTCTGACGACGCCGGGCCCGCGAGGGGGAGGTCAGCCGGGAAGACCGGGCAGGCCGAGCTCGCCGGAGCGGTGGTGGCGGCGGCACAGCACCTGGTAGCGGATCGGAGCGGCGCCGGTGTCGCCGATGACCACCTGCTCACCGGTACGGGTCATGCTGCCGCCGACCACCCGGGCGTTCAGGCGCCCGGGGCGTCCGCACCAGCACAGGACCTCGACCTGGAGGCGGTTGATCTCGTCGGCCAGCTCGAAGAGCCGCTGGGCGGCGGGGAACATCCGCGAGCGGAAGTCCGAGGCCAGGCCGAAGGCGTAGACATCGATGCCGTAGTCGTCGGTGAGGTCGGCGAGCTGCTCGATCTGGGCGACCGTGTAGAAGCACGCCTCGTCGCAGATGACGTAGTCGATGGGCTGGTGCGCGCGGACCAGGGCCACCAGATCCAGGTCGTCGTCGACCTCGACGGCCTCGCTGCCCAGGCCGATCCGGCTGGTGACCTGCGCGCTGCCCGAGCGGTCGTGTTTGGTGAGCACCAGGCCGCGCCTGCCCTGACGGCCGTGGTTGTAGTTCATCTGCAGGGCCAGGGTGGACTTGCCGCAGTCCATCGGGCCGAAGTAGAAGCGCAGCACCCCGTCCCGGGAGACGGCGGGAACGGCGGAGAGGGCAGACGTTTCGGTCACGGGGCGCCAGCCTAGTACTTCTGACGCGGTCAGCGATCTCCACCCCTGGTGACCGGTTTGTCGCTTTCGTTGACCGTACGATCCCCGTGGTGCCGGGGAGTCGATGGGGCTCGCCCGGCGGGTGAGCCCCATCGGCCGGTGAGTGCGGACGAACGCCTCCCGGATGGAGTCGACAGATCCCGTCGAGGACGCCGTGGTCGGTCGGCGGTCGGTCGGCGCAAGGGCCGGACCCCATCGGGAGGCGTTCACCTACATCCTCACGATCAGAGCAGGCCGCTCTCGATCGCCGCCTTCAGGCCCGCCTGCGTCGCCTGGTGGGAGGAGACGCCGTTGGTCACGGTGAAGTCGATGAGCAGGATGCTCGCCTCGAAGGTGAGGTGCTCGGTGACCCGCGTCCGCCCGTCGCCCAGGTCGGTGAAGACGATCTTCTGGTGCGTGACGACGTTCGGCAGCGTCCAGGTGTCGGTCTCGTAGTAGAGGTCGTCGCGGTGGACGCGCTGCTGCGCATGCGTGTCGCTGGTGACCGGCAGCCCGGCGACCGGGATCTCCTCGACCGCGGTGAAGTTGACGTAGCGCGTTCCTGGCTCGTTCCAATCCGCGTGCGTGACGACCCGCTTCAGGAACGAGTGCATGCCCAGATGGTTGTTGATATTGGAGTAGGCGTCGAACACGTGCTGCACCGGGGCGTTGATCTCGATGGAGACATCACGCTTGACCTGCTTCCTTCCCGTTATCGGCAGGGGGGCGGTCAGGCACTCGTAGAACCTGTAGGTGTTCCAGGCGATCTGCCACTGGGCGGCGAGCAGCGGGTCGGTGTCGGCGCGGGCAGGGCTCGTGAAGGCGGTGAGGAGGAGGGCGGCGGCGGACAGCGGGGCCAGGAGAAGCCGGAAGAGCTTTGTCACGGATACCTCAAGAGAAGAGGGGGAGGTGATGAAAGTCTTCTACCGCATCCGATCATGGTTTCCACGTTCCGAACACAGATCGTGATCTTCATGTTTTGTAACGGTCCATCCTCGGACATCCGCCTGAAAGGTCATGGTCTGCGACCGAGGGCGAAAGACGGGAGGTACGAGGGGGTTTGGAGGGAAGATCTGCTGGTAGGAGTGGGTGGTCCCTGGCTGGCATAGCCTGACTGGGCTTGACTTGGCTTGACCGTGAAAAGCGTGGGAGATTCCCTTTGGCATATCGGAAAGTGGGAGAACCAGTGACGACCACCAACAAGACCGTTCCACCTCTCGGCAAGACCCCGGCCACCCTGACCTCCGGCCCCTCCGCGGAGACCGCGGAGATACCGGTGGCGCTCGCGGCGATGATGAGCGAGGACGAGGCCGTCGCCGCCCAGGCCGAGGCGGCTCGCTGGCGGTACGGGTTCTACGTCGTCATCGTGGGGCTCGTGGTCATCCTGATCGGCTTCGCGGTGATCACGCTGCGCGGGGGTGACACGACCGCGCCGTTCGCCGGGCTCGTCGGCGTCTCGGGTGCGATCATCGGCGCCTACTTCGGCGTGCAGATCGGCCAGTCCGGCAAGGACAGGGTCGAGGCCGAGCTGCGCCGTACGAACGAGATCGCCATCCGCCTCGCCGCCAAGGTCCACGCGCACGACGCCGACTCGGTGATCAACACCACCATGGGTCCCCGGCGCCGCTAGAACAGGCACCGCGGACCTCCAGCGGGGCCGGCCTCCGGACGACCTCCGGCAGGGCCGGCCTTTCGCGTCTCCGCGGCAGGGTCCGGCTCCTGCGGTCCCGGACGTCCACCGGTACTGACCCCTCCGCTCCCGCCAACACTGCCCAAGGATCGGCCGTAGCTTCGGCAGGGTCCGCCGATTTGCGGATTCGCCGGGACTGGGTAGACACGGGGGCATGCGCAGCGTCCGTATCGGGGTCGACACCGGGGGCACGTTCACAGACGTGGTCGCGGTGGACGAGCAGACCGGTGAGATCACCACGACCAAGACTCCCTCCACCCCCGCCAACCCGGCCGACGGGTTCATGGAGGGGGTATGGAAGGTCCTCAGAAAGGCGGCCGGGGCCGAGGAGGTGACCCTGGAAGCCGTGTCGGCGGTGGTGCACGGCACCACGGTCGCCACCAACCAACTCCTTGAGGACCGTATCGCCGACCTGGGCTTCGTCACCACCGAGGGCTTCGAGTTCATCCTGGAGATCGCCCGCCAGAGCGTGCCCGACGGCTACGGCAACTCCTACTTCTGGGTGAAGCCGCCCCGCATCGTCCCGGTGCACCGGGTCAGGACCGTCGGCGGGCGCCTGGACCACACCGGGGCCGAGGTGCGGCCGTTCGACGAGGAGCGGGCCGTCGAGGCGGCCCGGTGGTTCCGTGATCGCGGCATCACCGCGATCGGCGTCTGCTTCCTGCACTCGTACGCCAACCCCGCCCACGAACTGCGCATGCGGGAGGTCCTGGAACGGGAGCACCCGGATGCCGTCGTCTCGATCTCGTGCGACGTGCTGCGCGAGTACCGCGAGTACGAGCGCTCGGTCACCACGCTGGTCGACGCCGCGGTCAAACCGACGATGCGCCGCTATATCGCCAACCTGGCCGAACGGCTGGAGGCGGACGGCCAGGAGGGCGAGACGGGGGCCGCGCGTGCGGGCGAGGGCCTGCCGTTCTCCGTCATGAAGAGCAACGGCGGCGTGCTCTCCGCGGCCGAGGTGGTGCACCAGCCGATCACCACGGTGCTCTCCGGACCGGCCGCGGGCGCGCTCGGCGCCGCGCTGATCGCCGCCACCGCCGGGCACCCTTCGGTGATCACCCTGGACGGCGGCGGCACCTCCACCGACGTCGCGGTGGTCGTCGACGGGGAGCCGTCGCTGACCACCGAGGGCAGCATCGGCCGCTACCCCTGCAAGATCCCGATGATCGACATCGTGACCGTCGGCGCGGGCGGCGGCTCCATCGCGTGGATCTCCCCGGAGGGCACGCTGAAGGTCGGGCCCAAGTCCGCGGGGGCCGACCCGGGGCCGCTCTGCTACGGCCGGGGCGGCACCGAGGTCACCGTCACCGACGCGCACGTCTTCCTCGGCCGGGTTCCGGCGCACCTGCTCGGCGGGGAGATCCCGCTCGACGCCGACGCCGCCCGGCAGGGAATCGAGGCGCTCGCGGGCAAGATCGGACTGACTCCCGAACGGACCGCGGCGGGCATCCTGGAGATCAGCGCGTTCAACCAGTCGAACGCCATCCGCCAGATCACCGTCAAGCGCGGCCTGGACGTGCGCGACTTCCCCATGGTCGCCTTCGGCGGCTCGGGACCGCTACTGGTCTGCAGGCTCATCGACATCCTCGGCCTGCCCTCGGTGATCGTCCCGCCCGACCCCGGCAACGTCTCGGCGTTCGGGCTGCTCACCGTGGACGTCAAGAACGACTACGTGCGCACCTTCGTCACCCGCGACCTCTCGCTCGCGGCCGCCGCGGAGATCTTCGGTGAGCTGGAGGGACAGGCGGCCTCGGCCCTGGACCGCGAGGGCTTCGCCGGAGAGGCGCACGTCTACGCGCGAAGCGCCGACCTGCGCTACTACGGCCAGGCCTACGAGGTCAGGGTGATGGCCCCGGCCGGACCGCTGGACGAGGCGTGGCGGGCCGAGGTGCTGGACCGCTTCCACACCGAGCACCACAAGCTCTACGGGTACGGCTACCGTGACGACCCCCGGCACGGCGTCGAGTGGGTCAACCTCCGGGTCTCCGGTATCGGCCCGATCACCCGCCCCGCCATCGGACGCCGGCCGCACGGTACGAGCCGGCCCGAGCCGGTCGCCTTCCGCGAGGTCTGTTACGACGAGTGGGGCAGCACCCCGATCCACCGCCGCGCCGACCTGGCGGCCGGAGCGGAGATCAGCGGTCCCGCGGTCATCGAGGAGTACGGCTCCACCCTGCCGGTTCACCCCGGCTTCACCGCGACCATGGACGAGTTCGGAAACCTGGAGGTGCGCCGTGCAGCGAACGACAACGGCTGAATCGACGAGCGCGGCAGACCCGGTGCTGGTGGAGATCGTCGAGGGAACGCTCGCGTCCGTGGAGATGGAGGTCGAGACGGCCATCGCCCGTACCGCCCGCTCGCCCATGATCCGCGACGCGCACGACTTCCGCGCGGGCATCCACGACGTACGGCTGCGCAAGCTGACCGGCAGGTCCTACTCGGCGCTGGTCCAGCCGATCGTCAGGGACTTCCCGACCGCCGAGATGAAGCCCGGCGACGTGTTCTTCCACAACGACGTCTACCTGTCCGAGGGGGGCATCGGGCACCTGCCCGACCTGTGCGTGACGGTCCCGGTCTTCCACGGCGGGGAGGTCGTCGCCTTCGTGCAGGCGTTCGGCCACCACGACGACATCGGCGGGGGCGTGCCCGGCTCCATGCCGAGCAACGCGCGCAGCGTGTTCGAGGAGGGGCTGATGGTCCCGCCGATCAAGCTGTGGGACGAGGGCGTGCCCAACCGGGCGGCGCTCACCATCATGACCCGGAACTCACGGATGCCCGACTCGCTGGCCGGAGACCTGGACGCCGAGTGCTCGGCCTGCCTGATGGGCGCGCGGCGGCTGGGCGAGCTGTTCGACCGGTACGGGCGCGAGGCGGTCGAGGCGTGCTTCGACGCGATCATCTCCAACACCACCGAGACGTTCCGCAGGGAACTGCTGGCCAAGATCCCCGAGGGCACCCACGTGTGGGAGGACTACGCCGAGCACGACGGCGTGGACTCCCCCCGCCTGCACACCCAGCGGATGACCCTCACCGTCGACCATTCGGCCCAGGTGCCGCTGGTCATGGACTTCACCGGCACCTCGCCGCAGGCCAAGGGGCCGATCAACCACGCGGGCGACTACGCCGACGGGGTGTTCCTGAAGAAGTGGCTGGCGCCGATCCTGCGCAACCTGGCCGACACCCCCGAGCGGATGGCCGAGCTGGACGTCAACGAGGGCGTCGTGCCCCTCATCGAGATGCGGTTCCCGGAGAAGGGCACCCTGCTCACCCCGATCTTCCCGGCCCCCACCAACGCCCGTACCTTCGTGATCCTGCGCCTGCTGGGCGTGCTGGCCGGGGTGCTGGCCAAGGCGACCGGCGGCCGGATGCCCGCCGACCAGGAGACCATCCGCTACACCGGCGTCTACGGCGACGGCCTCGACGGCACCCCGTACCTGATGCGCGAGGTCCTCGGCGGCGGTTCGGGCGGCCGGTGGTACGCGGACGGGGAGGACACCATCCACGTGGTGCCCGACTCGCGCAACATCCCGGTCGAGTTCGCCGAGTCCCGCTGGCCCTTCCGGGTCGAGCGGCTCGGCCTGGCCCGCGACTCCGGCGGCCCCGGCCTCTACCGGGGCGGTCTCGGCTACGACAAACACCTGCGGATGCTCCGCGACGCCTCGTTCATGTCCATCGCCGACCGCTCGATCCTGTCCTGCTGGGGGGTGAACGGCGGCCGGGCCGGAAAACCCTTCGTCGTGGAGATCGACGGGACGGAGATGGAGGGCCTGGTGGACGACTCGCCGGTCCGCGCGGGCGAGATCATCCGGGTCCGCACCACCGGCGGTGGCGGCTGGGGTTCTCCGCTGGACCGCGACCCCGCCCTGGTGGCCGCCGACGTCCGCGACGGCAAGGTCTCGGCCGACGGCGCCCGCGACGACTACGGGGTCATCCTGTCCGGCTCGCAGGACGATCCCCAGGTGGACGCCGAGGCGACCGAGATCCGCCGCGCGGAACTCCGCGCCCTGGTCACCGACGACGCGCCCTTCTTCGACCGGGGCCCTGGCTTCCCCTCCCTGTCGGGCGGCCTGCCGCACGCGGAGGTGGACTTCAGGTAGCCGAGCGGGTGTCCTCCTCGGGTACCGCCCGCATCGGCGTTCCGCGCCGAGAGCCCCGGCGGAGGGTCACCCCCGGCCTCGCCTCACGGTCCGTATCAGGTCGCTCGGGAGATGAGAGACACCCCGCCACGACGGCCGTGAGGACCACGGCCGGCCCGTCCTGGCGATCGGCTTTCCCCTCCCCCGGCAGCACGCCGGAGGAGGGGCCCGGCGAGTTCGTGTGCCGGGTCGTGGTGGTGCTAAACTATGGGTAGTTGCGGTTGTGGTACCCATGAAACTCTGTGTGCACCTGAAGGTCATCCGTCAGGTGCATTTTTGTTTTCCCGGTCATCTCCGGATGGGCTCATCGCGGCGACGCGGGATCCGCGCGGTGCGGATTCCGGCTCTGCCCCCTATCGAAGGAGAAGGTTATGGCTACGGGAACCGTGAAGTGGTTCAACTCGGAAAAGGGCTTCGGCTTCATCGAGCAGGACGGCGGCGGCGCCGACGTCTTCGCTCACTACTCCAACATCGCCGCCCAGGGCTACCGTGAGCTGCAGGAGGGCCAGAAGGTCTCCTTCGACGTCACGCAGGGCCAGAAGGGCCCGCAGGCCGAGAACATCGTTCCGGTCTGACGTAGCACCAGCACGGCAAGGGCCGGGGCCCGCATCCTTCGAAGGGTGCGGGCCCCGGCTCGTTCCGTGCCCGGCGCTCCTTGCCCGCTGAGCGAGAAGGCGTTTTCATGAGGGAATGCCGCTGACGATCACTGTGGTACGACATGGTCAGAGCGAGTCCAACGTGGCCTTCGAGGAGGCCTTCCGCGCGGGCCGGGCGGTCGTCCTGGAACGCCCGGACTCCGAGGCCGAGCTGACCCCGCTCGGCAGGGAGCAGGCCACCGAGCTGGGGCGGCACCTGGCGGCAGGGGATCCGCCGGAACTCGTGCTGTGCTCGCCGTACCGCAGGACCGTGCAGACCTGGGAGCTGGTCGCCGCCGAGCTGGGTGTGAACCCCGAGATCCGGCTGGAGCCGAGGCTCAGGGACCATGACATGGGACGTTGGTCGGGGATGAACCTGCTCGCGCTCAGGGAGAGGTTTCCCGGTGAGTCGGAGAACCTGGTGGCACGCCTGTACGGCGGCTTCCGGCCCCCGGAGGGGGAGAGTTTCCCCGATGTCGCCGGTCGGATACGCGAGGTGGTCGAGGAACTGCGTGCCGGGCACGCCGGGCGCCGGGTTCTCGTCGTCGCGCACGACTCGGTCGTGCTGATGTTCAAGCACGTGATCGAGGATGTCCCGATCGACTCCGTCGAGGCGTTCGGCCCGGTCGGCAACGCCTCGGTCTCGGTGTGGCGCGGAACCAGGCCCGAGGTCTTCAACGAGGTGGGCCACCTGCTGGGGACACGGCCGCGGTAATGCTCCGCTCCGGCCGGAGTTTTCCTGATGATCTCACCCCGCGCGTCCCGCCGGGTACTGGTATGGGGGATCATGGGATTCCCTCATCCGGGTATCGTGCCAGTCTCATGGCAAGCGGGCCGGGAACGGAGGAAGCGCTCCTCCGGCCGGGTCCGGCCGCCACGCATCGGAGGTTGATCTTGCAGGGAGCACTCGGCGACATCGTCGTTCTCGATCTCTCTCGTGCGCTCGCGGGTCCGCACGCCACGCAGATGCTCGGCGATCTGGGTGCTCGGGTGATCAAGGTGGAACATCCCGGGGGAGGTGACGAGTCCCGGGGCTGGGGCCCACCGTTCGTAGGCCCTGATGGTGATATTTCTACTTATTTCCTGGCGGCCAACCGGAACAAACAGTCGATCACCCTCGACCTCAAGTCCGCCGAGGGCAAGGCGCTGATCGAGCGCCTGGTGCGGCAGAGCGATGTGCTGGTGGAGAACTTCCGTACCGGCGTCCTGGACCGGCTGGGCTTCCCCGTCGAGCGGTTGCACGAGCTCAACCCCCGCCTGGTCATCCTGTCGATCACCGGCTTCGGCCATGACGGCCCGGAGGGCGGCAGGCCGGGGTACGACCAGATCGCGCAGGGCGAGGCCGGGCTGATGAGCCTGACCGGCCCGTCCGCCGACGAGCCGTACCGGGTGGGCGCCTCGATCGCGGACCTGCTCGGCGGCATCCACGGCGCCTACGGCGTGCTGGCCGCGCTGTACGAGCGGGAGCGGACCGGGCGGGGCAAGGTCGTGCGGACCTCGCTGCTGGCCGCGGTGACCGGGGTGCACTCCTACCACGGCACGGCCTGGACCGTCGGCGGCCAGGTGCCCGTCGCCAACGGTAACCACCACGCCTCCATCGCCCCGTACGGGGCCTTCCACTGCGCCGACGGCATGATCCAGATCGCGGTGGCGAACGACACGCAGTGGCGCAAGGTCGCCACCCTGCTGGAGATAGATCCAGATATCGCGAAATATGCCACGAACAGGGAAAGGTTTGCGCATCGGGACGAGCTGATCGCGGACATGGAGCGGAGGCTCACCAAGCACGACAGGGCGCACTGGCTGGCCGCGCTCGGCGAGGCCGGGGTGCCCGCCGGGGCGATCAGGTCCATCGACGAGGTCTACGCCTGGGAGCAGACCCGTTCCCAGGGGCTGGTCGTCGAGGTCGACCACCCCGTGCTCGGCACCATCGAGCTGCCGGGACCGCCGCTCCGCTTCGACGGCGACCTTCCCATGCGCCATACCGCCCCGCCCGCCCTCGGCGAGCACAACGACGAGGTCCTCGCCTGGCTGGAGGAACGTGAACGATGACAGGAAGGCGGATCCCCCGCGGAGCGCGGATATGACCCCGGCGCGGCCCGACGCGCGGACCCTGATCGACACCTTCCTCGATCCCGGTACCTGGCTCTCGTGGGACGAGCCGCCCGCCGACCCCTCCCCGACCAACCCGGGATACGCCGAGGAGCTGGCCGCGATCCGGGCCAGGACGGGATACGACGAGGCGGTGGTCTCCGGGGAGGGCCTGCTCGACGGGCGCCGGGTGGCGATCGTCGCGTGCGAGTTCTCCTTCCTGGCCGGCTCGATCGGGGTGGCCGCCGCCGAGCGGCTCACCGCCGCGATCGAGCGGGCCACCGCCGAGCGGCTCCCGCTGCTGGCGGCCCCCGCCTCGGGCGGCACCCGGATGCAGGAGGGCGCGATGGCCTTCGTCCAGATGGTGAAGGTCACCGCCGCCGTGGCCGCGCACCGCGCCGCGGGCCTGCCGTACGTCGTCTACCTGCGCCATCCCACCACCGGTGGCGTCTTCGCCTCCTGGGGCTCGCTGGGGCACGTCACCGCGGCCGAGCCGGGCGCGCTGATCGGGTTCCTGGGGCCGAGGGTGTTCGAGGCGCTGCACGGCTACCCGTTTCCCGAGGGTGTTCAGGTCGCCGAGAACCTCTTCGCCCACGGCCTGGTCGACGCCGTGGTGTCGGCCGAGGACGCCCGGCGGGTCGCCATCCGGGTGCTCGCCGTGCTGTGCGCCCCCCGTGAGGGGCTGGATCCGGGTCCCGAGCCGGACGAGTGGATCCCGGTGGTCCAGGCGTGGGACGCGATCAGCCGCTCCCGCCGCGACGACCGCCCCGGCGTGCGGGCACTGCTCAAGCTCGGAGCCTCCGAGGCCACCTCGCTCAACGGCACCGGTGAGGGCGAGCACGATCCCGGGCTGATCCTCGCCCTGGCCAGGTTCGGCGAGGTCCCCGCGGTCGTGCTCGGCCAGGACCGGCGGCACCAGCGGATCGACGCCCCGCTCGGCCCGGCCGGGCTCCGGGTCGCCAGGAGGGGGATGCGCCTGGCCTCCGAGCTGGGGTTGCCACTGGTCACCGTGATCGACACCGCCGGGGCCGCGCTCTCCAGGGCGGCGGAGGAGGGCGGCCTGGCCGCCGAGATCGCCCGCTCCGTGGCCGACCTGGTGATGCTCGACGCCCCGACCGTCTGCCTGCTGCTGGGGGAGGGCGCGGGCGGCGCCGCCCTCGCGCTGCTCCCCGCCGACCGGGTGCTCTGTGCCCAGCACGGCTGGCTGTCGCCGCTCTCCCCGGAGGGAGCGTCGGCGCTGCTGTACCGGAGTGTCGACTTCGCCCCGGAGATCGCCGAGGCCCAGGGGGTGAGATCCACGGACCTGCGCCGGGACGGCCTCGTCGACCGGATCATCCCGGAGTTCCCCGACGCCGCCTACGAGCCGGAGGCGTTCTGCCGCCGGGTCTCGCGGGCACTGGAGTACGAGATCGCGACCCTGCTGGGGCAGCCCCCCGCGGACCGCCTCGCCGCCAGGCTCTCCCGCTACCGCCGGCTCGGCGTGGGCTGAGCGGGCGGCGGCGGCGGGACGGCGGCGGGTCTCCACCCCGGCCGCGCGTCGTGGCAGGTCACCTGGGAGCCCTCAGGCGGGATGTCAGGCGCGAGGGGGGTCACGGCTCCGAGAGCACCGGGGTGAGCGGGACCGGCAGGCGCTCGATCCGTACGGAGAAGACCTCGTCGCGGGGGACGACCACCTCGTACGCCCCGTGGTCGACCATCCAGTAGCCCAGGGCCTCGGCCTTCACCCCGCTGTGCCCGGTGTAGGCGATGTGCAGGCTCTCCTCACCGTTCTCCTCGGAGACGTCAAGGACCAGGCAGGGCTCACCGCCGAACGCGCCGACGGTGCGGACCAGCACCAGCCAGTCGAGGTCCTCGCGCGCGACGACCAGCCGCCAGTAGCCGGAGGCCGCCTCGAAGCCCGGCCGGGCCTCCTCGTTGAACAGCACCACCTCGGTGGTACCCGGGCCGAGGGCGGCGGCGTACGTCCGGCCGGAGTAGTGGGCGGCGAACCCCGAGGCCACCGGCTCGATCTCGGCGCTCATGAGGCGGGCCGCCAGCTCAGGCCGTCGTAGCGGCCGAAGAGGCGCTCCTCGCCGTCGGTCACGTGGATGATCTCGGCCCCGGCGGGGATCGGCATGGGCGTGGTGTGGAACTGCGGCACGACGTGATCCCGCGAGGTGGTGAAGCCGTTCCCGGCGAAGGGCGGTGAATCGTTCCAGTCACCGCCCATGTGCGGGCCGTACGGCACGACGTAGGCGTCCATGTCGCGGGCGTACCAGCGCATCAGATAGATCTCCGGGACGGTGGCGGTCAGCTCCGAGCCGTCGAACCCCAGGTCGAGACCGGCGAAGAGCTGAGCGGGGGTGGTCAGCCGCGCGCAGTCCTGAACCCGGTATACGTATCCGGAGATCACGGTGCGTCTGCCGGCCAGATAGGGCACGAGCAGCCGAGGAGGTATGACCTTCTGCATCTGCGTTCTACGCCCAGGTGGATCACTCACGGTCGGCATTTTACGATCCACCGGCCCGGAGTCGCCGGTGTTCCAGGCACGGCAGGGCATTCCGGGTGGCAATCGTGATCTGGGAGTCGAATTCGCATATCTGTACGCCGGGTTCGGGGCCCATATCGGTGCGTACCACCCCCATCGGGTCGACCAGCATGCTCCGTCCGATCCCGAAGTTGTCGCGGGCCTCCGGATTCGGCGCCTGGCCCACGGCCGCGACCCAGGTGGTGTTCTCGATCGCCCGGGCCCTGACGAGGGTGGTCCAGTGCTCCTCCTTCATCGGCCCGGAACCCCACGCGGCGATCACCGCGAACAACTCGGCCCCGGCGTCCACCAGGGCTCTGGTCAGCTCGGGGAAGCGGATGTCATAGCAGGTGACCAGGCCCACCCGGAGCCCGGCCAGCTCCACCACGACCGGCGTGTCGCCCGGCGCGACCAGCTCGGATTCGCGGGCGCCGAAGGAGTCGAACAGGTGGATCTTCCGGTAGGCCGCCTCGATCGAGCCGGTGGGGCCGATGGCGACCGCGGTGTTGTGGACCCGGTGATCACCGGGCTCGAACACCCCCGCGATCACCGAAAGGCCGTGCTCCCGTGCGGCTTCGGCCAGCCCGGTGACGAACGGTCCGTCCAGCGGCTGGGCGAGGTCGGTGATTCTCCTGCCGTACCGGGTGAGCGTGGCCTCCGGGAAGATCGCCAGCTCGGCGCCGCCCGCGGCGGCCTCGCCGAGGGCCGTGCGGGCACGATCGAGGTTGGCGGCGGGGTCTTCCGAGACCGGGATCTGGCAGAGGGCGATGCGCGTCACGGGTGTGACCCTATCCGTCGGTTCGGCACTCGTTCCATCCACGTGAGGCTCCGCCACGCCCATTCCAGCGGTCCGTACCTGAATCTGGCCAGCCACGCCCGGCTGAACAGTACCTGAAACACCAGGACGGCGACCGAGAGCGCCACACCGGCCAGCCGGGTCGCATCCGAGGTGAGCAGTGGCAGGAAGAGCAGGATGATCGGTGTGCTCATCAGGTAGTTGGTCAGCGCCATCCGGCCGAGCGGCGCCAGAGCCGCCAGCAGCGGGTCACGCAGCCGGGTCCGCAGCAGAAGCAGCAACCCGGTGCAGTAGGCCGTGGCGGCGGCGAGCCCGGCGGCCGGGTAGACGGCCCGGTTGAAGAGGACGGGGTCGCCCGCGATGCGTACCCAGAGCCAGGTGAGCGCCACGCCCAGCACCACGCTCGCCGCGAACGCGAACGGCAGCAGCCACTCGGGCGGCGGCCGCTGCATCATGGCCATGCCCAGCACGAACAGCCCGGGGATGAGGATCACCCCGCCGCCCTGGTGTACCGCCCAGGCGGTGAGGGCGACGCCCAGCAGTACCACCGCGGGCTGCGGGAAGAACGAGGCGGGCAGCAGGATCAGCGCCCCGAAGATCGCGTACGGCAGGAGCACCTCGCCGGGGTTGACGATCTGGTGGAGCGCGCCCAGCGCCGCGAGCACCGCCAGCCTGCGCAGCAGCACGGCCCGGGGGCTCTCGGTCCGCTCGGCCGCCGACTGGAGGAAGAGGACGAAACTCAGCCCGAACAGGAACGAGAAGATCGGATAGAACCTGCTCTGCAGCAGGTTGTCGATCACCCAGTCGACCGCGTTCTGGCCTGGGTTCCTCAGGTGGTCGCGGGTGTGCTGCCAGGTGTTGACCAGCATGATCCCGCACACCGCGAAGCCGCGGAGCGCGTCGAGCTCGTGGAATCGTCGGGTCACAGGAAATAGACGTATCACCCCATAATCAACTATGCATAGATGATCTCCCCCGTAAGCCCTCTCGGAGGTGTGGCGATCGCCGCCCGCGCGAACCCGCGAGCGGGACATCACCCCGGTACCGCGACGCCATCGCGGGGTTCTCGGCCGGTTCGGCTCCCCCGGGTGACCCCGGTCGGGCGGTGATCCCGGTCCGCTGACCGGCTGTACCGGGGATGTGAAGTCCTTGCCGGATGTCGTCCGGTAAAACGAGCCGCCACTCTGGGTAACGACTTATATCCTCTCGGTTGTGGTATCGCTGTGATACCGGATTCGCCGTACGGTGGGAGGCATGGCTATGACATTGCGGCTCTCCGACGAGCAGACCGAAGCCCTCCGGCGACGCGCGGAGCGAGAGGGGCGGAGCATGCAGCAGGTCGCGTTGCATGCCATCGACGACTATCTCGCCAGAGTCGCCGACGACGACCTCACCGAGGATCTCGCTGCGCGAGGGGCCGAGCGTTTTGCCGATCTCCTGAGAAGGCTTGGCGAGTGACGCTGTTCATCACCTTGGAGCAGGGGCTACGGATCGCACGAAGGGCTGTTGGCGCGCCGATCCAGGTGCGTGACCTGGGTCTTCTGGAAGCGGCACTGTTCCGTCCTCGGACATCGGTGTTCGGGCAGGACGCCTACCCGGACCTGTTCACCAAGGCTGCGGCGCTGTTTCATTCGATCATTTCCAGCCATCCGTTCGTCGACGGCAATAAGCGGGCGGCTTGGCTCACGATGTATGTCTTCTGTGCCAAGAACGGTGCCATGATCGAGCCCGCCGATGAGGACGAGGCGTATGACTTTGTCATCGCCGTCGCCTCGGGCAAGCTCACCGAGGTCGATGAGATCGCCGACGTGCTCCGGAGCTTCGCCGTGACCGTTTGAGGCGGACCCACCCCGTCGCCGGCCGGTGGCGCCCCGTTGGGCGGGGAGGGGCCGGGCGCGCCCAACCGCCGTCCCCGCCTCGGGAGGTCGCTACCTCTTGACGCGCACCTGGTCGGCCTGGAAGGGCGTCCAGGTGCCGATGCCCCTGGCGGAGGGAGTCGCCGGGCCGCACAGGGCCTGGAGCAGGTGGCCGCCCATCGCGTAGTCGATCGGATGCGGCACGACCCGGCCCCCGTCGATCTCGTTGTACTTCGTCAGGTTGACGCCGATGGAGAGCCGGCGGCCGCCGTCCTCGCGGGCCAGGGCGTAGGTGACCATCCCGAACACGCCGCCGCTGTGTCCCCAGACCCGCCCGCAGGGCGTGTCCTCGTTGTAGACGCCGAGGCCGTAGTTCATCACGACGTTGCCCAGCCCGTCGGTGACCGGGACCGTGGTCTTCATCTGGGCGAGCTCGGCGGGCCGCAGGAGCTTCCCGTCCAGCAGCAGGCGGTAGAACCGGTTGAGGTCGTCCATGGTCGACACCAGCGCCCCGGCCATGCCGAACCAGGACGGGTTGTAGACGCTGTAGTCACGCGGCGGATCGATCAGCCCGTAGAAGGACTCGTACGCCTTGGAATGCGGACCGAGGATGAACGGGGTGCGCGGGAAGTACGTCCCGCGGAGCCCTGCCTTGCGGATCACGTGGTCGGTGACGTACCGCTCGGGATCGGTGCGGGTGACCTTCCGCAGCAGCAGTCCGGCGATCACGTAGTTGGTGTTGGAGTAGGCCCAGGACCGCCCCGGCTCGTTCGTGGGCGGGGACTCCAGGCCGATCCTCGCCAGTTCTTCCGGCTGGGCCGTGCGGAGCCGGTTGTCGTCCACGCTCTGCGTCGATCCCACGAGCAGCGAGGGGAAGGCCCCGGCAATGTAGTCGGCGATGCCGCTGGTGTGGTTCAGCAGCATCCGTACGGTGACCTGCCTGCCCCGTTCGCCAGGGATGAGGTCGGGGAGATAACGTGCGATCGGCGCGTCCAGCTCGATCCGGCCCTTCTCGACCTGCTGGAGAATCGCCACGGCGGTGAACGTCTTGGTGATGCTCCCGACCCGGTGCGGCATCTCCGGCCTGACCGGACGTCCGGTGTCCACGTCGGCCACTCCGGCGGCGCCGCTCCACCGCGCGGGCCCGTTGCGTACGTCGGAGTAGACGCCGTACATCCCCGCGTCCCTGATCGCGTCGAGGGTCTGCCGGAGGGCCCGATGGTCAAGACCCGCCCCGGTCGCGGCAGGCGAGGGGTCTGCCGTTGCGGCGACGGCGGGTGCGGGGAGCACGGTGACGCACGCCAGAAGTAGCCCGAGCCCGGAGATCGCCTGCCGTCGAAGGGAGCTTCCTGCGCGTGTTCTCATCAACAACCACCGCTTTCAGGACGGGATCACGATGAAATGATCTTCGCAATCATTTCGTGATGTGCCAATTCCCTCACAGGTAAGGCGCCGGCCGCCTGCCGGAAGGAAGGGGGTGTGCGCGAAGAGGCGGGGACGCGGCAGGCGGCAGGCGGTGTCATCGGCCGTGGCCGAACGCCTGGAAGGTCCTCCAGGTGACAACGAGGAGGCTCGTCGGCTCGCCGAATGATCGGCGCCGGGTCAGGTGTCGTCGGTGAAGGCTCGGTAGGCGGGGCGGAGGAGGTCCAGGATGGGGATGTGCCGGGCCTTGATCTGTGGCGGGTCGAGGGTGCGCAGTAGCAGGTCGGGTGGGGGGACGGGGAGGCCGGTACGGTCGCGGAGCCGGGCCGGGGAGACGCTCGGCTCGTAGAAGGCGGTCAGCCGGTCGGTGAACGGCGCGTCGTCCACGTCGAACAGTCCGGGTCTGTGCTCGCCGGAGCCGGAGCCGGGCGCGGTGGTGCCGCCCGCCTCGCGGAGGGCGTCGAGCAGGGCGTCCCTGGCGATGCCCCGCCAGGCCAGCACCAGGAACGGGTCGTCGTCGAACCTCTCGGCCAGCACGTACAGCACGGCGGACAGGTGTTTGCAGGGGAAGCCCCAGTCGGGACACGAGCAGGTCATGTCCAGGTCGCCGGTGTCGGGGAAGAGCGGCAGGCGGCAGGCGCGGAAGGCGTCCTCGATCTCCGGCGGCATCTCGCCGGCGAGCAGCTTGGCCCGGTAGAGGGCCTGGGCGGCCAGCGCGTCGGTGAGCTTACGCCACTGGTCCGCCCGGTAGGAGGTGATCTGGATCTCGACCCGGTACGGGGTGCGCCGAGACCCCTGGACCCGGGCCGTGACCAGCCCCGGCCCGAGCTCTGCGTCGAGGACCTGGCCGGAGCGGGCGTACGAGCGGCCCCGGCCGAGCCTGCCCGGGTCGCAGACGTCTTCGAGGATGTCGATGAACCGGCGCGACCACCACCGCTCGCCGATCGAGCCCCGCTTGCTACGGACCCGGATGCCGCCCTCGACCCGGATCGGCACGGACGGCTCGAACCAGCCGCTCCTGCTCATGACGCCTCCTCGCGGACCCATACCGAAAACGCGCCGCGCCCGCTCATGAGACGGCCTCCGCTCCAAGACGGAACAGCTCGTGTAGCCGGTCGGTGGACAGGCCGGTGATCCAGTCCTCGCCGGTGCCGACGACGCTCTCGGCGAGCGCCTGCTTGCGCTCGATCATCTCGTCGATTCTCTCCTCCAGGGTGCCGACGCAGATGAACTTCCTGACCTGCACGTTCCTGGTCTGGCCGATCCGGAACGCCCGGTCGGTCGCCTGGTTCTCCACGGCGGGATTCCACCACCGGTCCACGTGGATGACATGGTTGGCCGCGGTCAGGTTGAGCCCGGTGCCCGCCGCCTTGAGCGAGAGCAGGAAGAGCATCGGTTCGTCGTCGTCCTGGAACCGCTCCACCAGCGCGTCCCGCTGTCTCTTCGGCAGCCCGCCGTGCAGCCAGAGCACCGGGCGGTCCAGGTGCGCCGAGAGGTACGGCTGGAGCAGCGTGCCGAACTCGGCGTACTGGGTGAAGACCAGAGCCTTGTCGCCCTCGCCGACGATCTCCTCCGCCAGCTCCTCCAGCCGGGCCAGCTTCCCCGACCGGCCGGACAGCCGCGAGTTGTCCTTGAGCAGGTGCGCCGGATGGTTGCAGACCTGCTTGAGCTTCAGCATGGTCGCGAGCACGTTGCCGCGCCGCTCGATGCCCTCGCTGCCGGCGATCCTGTCCATCATGTCGGTGACCACCGCCTGGTAGAGGGTGGCCTGTTCGGAGGTGAGGGTGCACCAGACCTTCATCTCCATCTTGTCCGGCAGGTCGGAGATGATGGTCTTGTCGGTCTTGAGGCGCCGGAGTACGAACGGCCCGGTGGCGCGCCGGAGCGCGGCGGTCGCGGTGGCGTCGCCGTCCCGCTCGATCGGCTCCTGGTAGCGCTCCCGGAACGCCCTGGCCGAACCGAGCAGGCCGGGGTTGCAGAACTCCATCAGGGACCAGAGTTCGGCCAGGTGGTTCTCGACCGGCGTGCCGGTCAGCGCGAACCTGCTCCTGGCCGGCAGCGCCCGTACGGCCTGTGCCTGCCTGGCGGCGCTGTTCTTGATGGCCTGCGCCTCGTCGCAGACGACCCTGGCCCAGGAGAGGCCGGCCAGCGTCTCACGGTCCCGCAGGGCGGTGCCGTACGTGGTGAGGACCAGGTCCGCCCGCTCCACCCGCCGGGCGAGTTCCGCCCCGCGCAGCCTGGTGGTGCCGTGGTGCAGGTAGACCTCCAGCGAGGGGGCGAACCTGGCGGCCTCCTTCTGCCAGTTGCTGAGCAGCGACATCGGGCAGACCAGCAGGGTCGGCCCCGGCCGCACGCCCGTCGCACGCTCGTTGAGCAGCAGGGAGAGGGTCTGCGCGGTCTTTCCCAGGCCCATGTCGTCGGCGAGGATGCCGCCGAGCCCGATCTCGGACATGAAGCTGAGCCAGGACAGCCCGCGCTCCTGGTACGGCCTGAGCACGCCGTGGAAGTCGGCCGGAGTCGTGATCGGCACGAGGCGGCGGTCGGCCTCGCCGGACAGCAGGTCGCCGAGGAGACCGTCGGCGTCCACCCCGACGACCGGCAGTTCCTCGTCACCGCCGTGGATGACCTCCTGGATCACCTCGCCGACGGTCATCTCACCCGATCGGCGCCGCTCGACGGCTCTGAGCGCGGCGGTGAGCTGCCGGTCGTCCAGCTCGACCCAGCGGCCCCGCACCCGGACCAGCGGCACCTTGAGCCTGGCCAGCTCGGCCAGCTCCTCCTCGCTGATCGTCTCGTCGCCGATCGCCAGGTCCATCCGGAAGTCCACCAGCTGGTGCAGCCCGAAACCCTGGTCGGCCGCCGCGCCAGGACCGGTCGGCTGCGAGCGGGCGGTGAGCTTGAGGCCGAGCCTCGTGGTGCCGGCCCAGGCGGGCAGTTGCACGCCGAACCCGGCGGCCTGCAGGAGCGGGGCGGCCTGGCGGAGAAACGCGAACGCGCCGGCCGTGTCGAGGACCAGCTCGGAAGGACGGCGATCGCGTAGCGCCTCTCCCACCCTGGGGTAAAGGCGTGCCGCCCGGCCGAGCCCGGCGAGCAGCGCCTCGTCGGGACGCCCCGGCAGGCCGGGGACGGTCTCACCGGCCCAGATGAGCGGCGCGGGAAGGTAGAGGCTCAGGTCGTCCGAGGACTGGAGGGCGAACTCCAACCGCCAGCGGGAGCCGTCGGGGGGCGGTGCCGGACGGCCGCCGTACTCCGCGACGAGGTCGCGGGCGGGCTCGGGCTCCGGGCCGCTCTCGGGCTCGGTCAGCCGGAAGCACACCCTGACCGGGCCGTCGAGCCGGTGCGCGGAGTCGAACCACTCGCGGAGCGGCCCGGCCAGCTTCTCCGCCGAGGTCCGGGTCAGCCCGGGAAGCGCGGCGTCCGCACCGGTGAGGGCGACCATCCAGCGGTCCGGGAGGGGAGCGCGCGGTCCCGGCCGGTGCCCGCCGAGCAGGCGGTCGGGGAGCGCCCGCCGTACCGCGGCGTCGGTGAGGCAGGCCACGGCCTCGATCAGCACGTGGGCCGAGGGCCGCTCCTCGACGACGGCCCGGCAGACGGGCGGCATCGCGGCGGCCAGCTCACGGAAGCGGGCCGCGTAGGGACCGGTCAGCACGGGACGCCACCGGGCCGCGTAGCCCGCGTCCTCGGCGACGAGCTGTGGCAGCACCCGGCCCCGGCGGATCAGATCACGGGCGTACGCCGCGACGACGGCGAGATAGCGCAGGGAGGCGCCGGGGACCGGTGTCCGGTCCGCTCCGTCGGGGAACTCGTCGGGCTCGTACCTCTCCGCCGGCAGACGGGTCATCTCGTCCACGGCGTCGAGCAGGCTCAGTGCCGCGCCGGGCTCGATCAGCAGGGCGGGCACCCGCCAGCGGCCGATCTTTGGCTGCCGCGCGCCGATCTCGATCCCGGACTCGGCGGAGGGCAGCGGGCTCCGCGCGGAGCCGGGCAGCAGCAGGACGAGCTCTTCGGGGACGGCCTTGCCCACGGCCGCCGCCGCGATCTCTCCCCAGAGCGGCACCCCGCCCGCCAGGCCCGTCGCCGGGGCCGCGAACGGATGCGGCCGGACCTTCGCCCGAGAGGCGCTCCCGGCGGAACCGTCCGCATCCTCCCCCCACAGCGCCAGCCTGTCACCGACCCAGGCCCCATGGATGACCAGCACCGCCAAGCCCCCTCCTCGCGCCACGAAAGACCGTAACAGCTGTGGCGCGGCGCCTGGCCCTCGTCCGCGGAGCGCCAGGCGGCCGGTGCCCGTCTCGCGCACCGACGACTCCGGCGGTATGCGAGGTGAAGTGATCGGTTGATCCGCGCCGGCGCCGTACCCGCACGGTCGCGGACGAGTGATCCGGGGCGCCGATTACGCTGGGGCGCGTGGACGATCCTCTGGTGACACGGATGCGCGGGTTCGGCACGACCATCTTCGCCGAGATGTCGGCGCTGGCCCTGCGGACGGGTTCGATCAATCTGGGGCAGGGCTTTCCCGACACCGACGGGCCCGCGGCGATGCTGGAGCGTGCGGTGTCGGCGATCCGCGAGGGCGCCAACCAGTACCCGCCGGGGCCGGGCGTGCCCGAGCTGCGCCAGGCCGTCTGTGAGCACCACAAGGACCACTACGGCCTCTCCTTCGACCCCGACGGCGAGATCCTCGTCACCGTCGGCGCCACCGAGGCCGTCGCGGCGGCGATCCTGGCGCTCTGCGAGCCAGGGGACGAGGTGATCGCGTTCGAACCGTACTACGACTCCTACGCCGCCTCCGTCGCCCTCGCCGGAGCGGTGCTCCGCCCGGTCACCCTGCGCCCCGTCGAGGGCCGCTTCACCTTCGACCCCGCCGAGCTGCGCGCCGCGGTCGGACCGCGCACCCGCGTCGTCCTGGTCAACTCCCCGCACAATCCCACCGGCACGGTCCTCACCCGTGCCGAGCTGAACGAGATCGCCCTGCTCTGCCAGGAGCGCGATCTGATCGCCGTCACCGACGAGGTCTACGAGCACCTCACCTTCGACGGCGTCGAGCACGTCCCGCTGGCCACCCTGCCCGGCATGCGGGAGCGGACCGTGATGATCTCCTCGGCCGGCAAGACCTTCTCGGTCACCGGCTGGAAGACCGGTTGGATCTGCGGCCCGGCCGAGTTCGTCAGGGCCGCGCAGACCGTCAAGCAGTTCCTCACCTTCACCGCCGCCGCGCCCTGGCAGCTCGCCGTCGCCCACGGCCTCCGCCACGAGCTGGACTGGGTCTCCCGTCTCCGGGCCGACCTGGAGTCCAAGCGCGACCGGCTGGCGGCGGGGCTGGCCGCGGCGGGCTTCGAGGTCTACCGCCCCGCGGGCACCTATTTCGTGCAGACCGACATCCGCCCCCTCGGCTTCACCGACGGCCTCGCCCTGGCCCGGGAACTGCCGTCCCTGGCGGGCGTGGTCGCCGTCCCCACCCAGGTCTTCTACGCCCGCCCCGAGCGGGGCAGCCACTTCGTCCGCTTCGCCTTCTGCAAGAGGGACGAGGTCATCGATGAGGCGGTGAGCCGCCTGGCCCGGCTCGGCACCCCCTCCTGACGGGTGGGGCGGTTCGACCTGGAGGATGCCGATCGGGCATCCTGAGAGTGACGCGACTGGCGGCAAGGGGATGGCATCAACCATCGGGGAGCTCGTCGTGGGAGTCGACCGCCTGGGCGCCCACGTCGAGAGGAGACGCATGTCCCAGCCCGTTCGAAACGGCTCAGACGGTTCGGAGTCCGAGAGCGCGCGGTCCGCCCGGCTGCTTCCCGGTGGCCCGGTCGCGCAGAGCATCCTCGCCGACGTGGCCGCGCGGGCGGCCGCGCTGACCCGCGGGGGCGTCACCCCCAGCCTGGCGACGGTTCTCGTCGGCGACGACGACGCCAGCGCCGGATACATCCGGATCAAGCAGCGGCAGGCCGCCGAGCTCGGGTTCGCCTCGCCGCACGAGCACCTGCCCGCGAGCGCCACCCAGGCGGACCTGCACGCGGTCATCACCGCGTTCAACGACGACCCGGCGGTGCACGGGCTGCTCGTGCAGCACCCCGTCCCCAGGCACCTCGACTACGACCGGGCCCTGCAGGTCATGGATCCCGACAAGGACGTCGACGGCATGCACCCGCTCAACATCGGGCGGCTGGCGCTGGAGCTTCCCGGTCCGCTGCCGTGCACGCCAGCGGGGATCGAGGCGCTGCTCGCCTACTACGACATCCCGGTCGCCGGTCGGGAGGTGGTCATCCTCGGGCGCGGGGCCACGCTCGGGCGGCCCCTGTCGATCCTCCTCGCGCAGAAGCGCCCGACGGCGAACGCCGCCGTCACCGTGGTGCACACCGGGGTGAGCGACTGGCCCCGCTACACGCGCCGTGCCGACATCCTCGTCGCCGCCGCGGGTGTGCCGGGCATCATCCGGCCCGAGCACGTCAAGCCCGGTGCCGTCGTCATCGGCGGCGGCGTGCGCTACGAGGGCAGGCGCCTGCTGCCCGACGTCGACGAGTCCTGCGCCCAGGTGGCCGGGGCCATCACCCCCAGGGTCGGCGGGGTCGGGCCCACCACCGTCGCGATGCTGTTCCGCAACGCGATCACCGCGGCCGAGCGCGCGACGGCCTCCAGCTGAGTTCCCCGGTGGCCTCCCCCCTGGGGAGGCCACCGGGTGGCCGCGTCCCGCGAAACGCCGGCCGGTCGTGTCGCCGCCCCGAAACCGATCTCCCTGCGTGTACGTTCTGCTGCGGAGAGTAGTCATCGGGGGCGGGGGTCTTCCGATGGTGCACGTCGCTCTCCAGTCCCGTAACCCGCAGGAAGGAGAGCATCGACGATGCGACGGAGATTCAGGGTGCTGGCGTCGGCGGCGGCGGTCGCACTCGGTTGCGCGGGGTTCGTCCCCGGTGCGGTGGCCGCATCGAGTTCGGCGTCCGCCGCCTGGGGTCCCATCCGCAGTCACCAGAACTGGCGCTGCCTGGACGCCGATCTGGGCACCATCGGCCCGAACGGCACCAAGGTGCAGCTGTGGGGATGCAATGGCTGGGACAACCAGTCCTGGAGTTATGACGTGTCCAGCCACACGATCCACAGCAAGGAGAACGGGCGCTGCCTGGACGCGGACCTGGGAACCATCAGCGCGAACGGCACCAAGGTGCAGCTCTGGGACTGCAACGGCTGGGCCAACCAGAAGTGGATCTACGACGCGACGAGCCACACGATCTACAGCATGTACAACGGGCGCTGCCTGGACGCCGATCTGGGCACCATCGGCTCGAACGGGACCAAGGTGCAGCTGTGGAACTGCAACGGCTGGGCCAACCAGAAGTGGACGCTCTGACCGCCGTCACTCTCGGGCGGCGGGACCGTATCCTGTCCTCCCGCGCGCCGGAGCCCGGGGCCGGTGGAGAGTGGGCCGGCCCCGGGCGGTGTAGGGGGAGGTTCGCTATCTGCCGACGGTGACCGGCGGGGCGGTCGGACCGGCGGCGGTGGGCGGGGTGGCGGACCGGGCCGAGCGCAGCGGGATCTCCTTGATCATCAGGACGGTCACCGCGGCGAGGACGGCGATCGGGACGCCGACCAGGAAGACCGCGCTCATCGCCCGGGTGAAGGCCTCCAGGATGATCTCCAGGACCGGTGCGGGGAGCTTGTGGATGGCCTCGGGGGAGCCGAGGCTGGGGGCCGTGCCGCCGCTGAGCGGCAGCTTCGCGGCCTTCGCCAGGGAGATCAGCTCCGCGGTGAGGCGGTTGGCCAGGATCGCGCCGAAGGCGGCGACACCCACCGCGCTGCCCAGGGAGCGGAAGAACGACACGCCGGAGGTCGTCGAGGCGAGGTCCGCCCTGGACACCGCGTTCTGTGCGGCCAGGATCAGGATCTGCATGGTGGCGCCGAGCCCGATGCCGAGCACCGCGTTGTCGACGCCGACGAGCAGCAGTGAGCTGTCGACGTGCAGGCGCGACAGGAGGAACAGGCCGACCCCGACCAGCAGCATGCCCACCGCGGGGAAGATCTTCCACCGGCCGGTTCTGCTGACGAACCTGCCGACCGCGATCGAGGAGACGAGCAGGGCGAGCACCAGGGGAAGGGTCATCAGGCCGGAGCCGGTGGGGCTCATACCCTTGACGATCTGCAGGTACTGGGGCAGGAACATCAGCGCGCCGAACATCGCCGCGCCGACCAGCAGGGAGGCGACGGAGGTGAGCACGAAGGTGCGGTTGCGGAACAGGTGCGGGGGCAGGATCGGGTCGGCCGCCCTGCGCTCGGCGACGACGGCCAGGCCGAACATCACCAGGCTGAGCGCGCCCAGGCCGTAGGTCCATGAGGAGTTCCAGCCGAACTCCTTGCCGCCGAGGGAGAGCAGCAGCATCAGCGCGGTGGTGCCGCCGGTGATGAAGGTCGCACCCCACCAGTCGACCTTGGTGTCGCGGCGGGTGAAGGGCAGCTTCAGCACCTTCTGGATGACGACGAACGCGACCACGGCCAGCGGCACGCAGATCCAGAACGTCCAGCGCCAGGACATGTTGTCCACGATGAACCCGCCGAGCAGCGGGCCGGCCACCGTCGAGACGCCGAAGACCGCGCCGATGTAGCCGGAGTAGCGGCCGCGCTCGCGGGGCTCCACCACGTCGCCGAGGATGATCTGCGGGAGCGCGGCGAGACCGCCGGCGCCGATGCCCTGCACCGCTCTGGCGGCGATGAGCTGGCCCATGTCCTGGGAGAACCCGGCGGCGACGGAGGACACCGCGAAGACGACCAGGGCGACCTGGAACATGAGCTTGCGGCCGTAGAGGTCGGAGACCTTGCCCCAGATCGGGGTGGAGGCGGTCATGGTCAGCAGGGTCGCGCTGGCCACCCATGCGAGCTGGTCCTGGCCGCCGAGCGTGCCGACGATCGTCGGCAACGCGGTTCCCACCACGGACGTCGAGATCATCGACGTCAGCATGGCGAGCATCAGTCCGGCCAGGATCTCCAGCACCTGTCTGTGGGTGAAACTCGGTGCGGCCTCGGCCTGGATCTGTTGTTCGGTCGGCATGAACCGTCCCCCAATGCATGTAGAGTACATATTAAGTTAGTAGACGCTTGTTTACTCGTCAAATCTGGAAGGATTGCGTAGGTGGATGAGACACGGCAGCGCGACAGGGAGGGCACCAGGCGGCGCATCCTCGACGCCGCCCGCCGACTGTTCGCCGACCTCGGCTACGACCAGGTGACGATGCGGATGATCGCCGCCGAGGCGGACGCCAACATAGCGCTGATCAACCGTTACTTCGGCAGCAAGCGAGAGCTGTTCGCCGAGGTGCTCGCGATGCAGGGACGTTTCCCCGGCGTCCTGGACTTCCCCGAGGAGGAGCTTCCGCGCCGCCTGGCCGAGTACATCGCCGAGCGGATCCGCTCAGACCAGGCGAGCCCGGTGATGGCCGCGCTCATCCGGTCGTCCAACTGCCCGGAGATCCACGATCTCATCCGGGACCGGGTCAGTTCGGCGATCCTGGAGCCCCTGTCGGCAAGGCTCTCCGGCCCCGACGCGGCCTTCAGGGCGAGGATCGCCACCGCGCTCATCACCGGGAACGGCACGATGCGCCAGCTCTACGGCCCCGAGTCGAGCGACGTTCCCGACCGTGAGGCGGTGATCGCCCGGCTCACCGCGGTCTTCGAGGCCTGCCTCAGCCAGTGATCATGCGGCATGCCGTGCCGGGGACGTGATCGACCTGCAGTGTGGTGTGGTCGATGTGGAAGCGCTGGTGCAGCAGCTCGGCCAGCTCGCGGCGGACCTGGTGGCAGTCGCCGCCGGGCATGACGGTCACGTGCGCGGAGAGCGCGGGGAAGCCGCTGGTCACCGTCCACACGTGCAGGTCCTCGACACCCGTCACGCCCGCGTGGGCGGTGATCGCGGCGCTCACCTCGGCCGGGTTCACCCCGTCGGGCGCGGCCTCGAACAGGATGCGTCCGGCGTCGCGCAGCAGGCCGTAGGCCGCCTTGGCCATCAGGGCCGCGACGACCAGGGCGGCGATCGCGTCGGCCCGGCCCCAGCCGGTGAGCCAGACGACCGCGCCGGCGATCGCGGTGGCCACGAACGCGTACAGGTCGTTGAGGATGTGCTGGAACGCGCCCTCCACGTTGAGGCTGCTCCGGTCGGCCCTGGCGATGAGCCACGCGGCGACGGCGTTGACCGCGATCCCGGCCAGGGCGGTGCCGAAGACCAGGGCTCCGGCGACCTCGGGCGGCTCGATGAGCCGCCGCACGCTCTCGTAGACGAAGTAGGCGACGAGGGCCACGAACGTCAGCCCGTTGACGGCCGCGGAGAGGATCTCGGCCCGCTTCCAGCCGAAGGTGTAGGCGCCGCGGGCCGGGCGGGCCGCCATCCTCATCGCCACCAGCGCGAGCGCGATGGCGCCGGCGTCGGTGAGCATGTGCCCGGCGTCGGAGATCAGCGCGATGGAGTTGGCGGCGATGCCGATGACGACCTCGACCGCCATGAAGGCGAGCAGCAGGGCGAGCGCCGCTGCGAGGTAGCGGCGGTCGGCGTCGGCGCGGTGCCCGTGGCCATGCCCGTGACCCATCGTAAGATCCATTCTGTCAACACCTGAACACCTGCTCATATATTAAGCAAGGTGAGCCTAACCCGGCAAGACGCAGCTCCGTCCATGCCCCCGCCCGTGCCCCCGTACACGGACTCCTGGGGCGGAAGCGGGGAGGGGGGAAGATACTAACTTTCGGCGTAAAACCGGGTGAGAGCTTGTGCGGCCCAGGCCTGGGACCGGCTGATCTTTCCTCCTATGTTGGGGTCTCTTGCCATCATGGGAGATGACCAGATGTCCTTTGTGCAGTGGGTGCGTGCGCAGGTGGACCGGCACGGGCACGAACGGTCCTACACCTTCGTGGCGGACCACAGGGGCGAGCTCGTCGAGCAGGACCGGCTGACCTTCGCCGACCTGGACGCGCGGGCCAGGTCGATCGGCGCCTGGCTGGCGGGACGGCGGATGGCGGACCAGACGGCGCTGCTGCTCCACCCGGCCGGTCTGGAGTTCCTGGCGGCATTCCTGGGTTGCCTGTACTCCCGGGTGGTCGCGGTGCCCTCGCCGCTGCCGCAGACCGATCCCCGCGCACTGGAGCGCGCCGAGGGGATCATCAAGGACGCCGACGTGCGGCTGGTGCTCACCGACTCGGCCAATCTGGACATGCTCGATGCCTGGCTGCGCGACGTCGGCCTGGACGGCACCGTCGAGTGCGTGGCCACCGACGCCCTCGACCTCCCCGACCCCGATGACTGGACGATGCCCCGGATGGGGCCCGACACCCTCGCCTACATGCAGTACACCTCCGGTTCCACCAGCGAGCCCAGAGGCGTCATGATCACCCACGCCAACCTGCTCCACAACGAGGGGGAGATCTGGCGGGCGATCGGCTCGCCCAAGGTGGGCGTCGGGGTGGGTTGGCTGCCGCACTACCACGACATGGGCCTGGTCGGCATGCTGCTCCAGCCGATCTACGCGGGCGGCGACCTCTACTTCGCCTCGCCGATCGCCTTCGTCATGCGCCCCGCGCTCTGGCTGGAGATGATCAGCCGATACCGGGCCGGATACACCGTCGCGCCGAACTTCGCCTACGAGTGGTGCGCGGCCCGGGTCACCGACGCCCAGGTGGCCGGGCTCGACCTGTCCGGCCTGCGCTTCGCGCTCAACGGGGCCGAGCCGGTGCGTACCGGCACGCTGCGCGCGATGGTGCGCCGCTTCGGAGCCGCGGGCTTCAGCGAGAAGGCATGGGCCCCGGCGTACGGCATGGCCGAGGCGACCCTGGTGATCACCGCCACCCCGCTGGGGCACGGGCCGACGGTCCGCGGGTTCGACGCCGCGGCGCTGGAGCGGCACGAGGCGGTTCCGGTGGAGAACCCGGGAGAAGGCGTGGAACTGGTCGGTTGCGGGCGGCCGATCAGCATGTCCGTGCACGTCGTCGATCCCGGCACCGGAACCGAGCTGCCGCACGGGCGGGTCGGGGAGCTCTGGGTACGCGGGGAGAGCGTCGCGCGGGGGTACTGGCAGCGTGAGGAGGCGACCCGCGACGCCTTCCGCGGACGCACCGCCGCGGGCGAGGGGCCGTTCCTGCGGACCGGGGACCTGGGCTTCCTGCTGGACGGCGAGCTGTACGTCACCGGCCGCATCAAGGACGTCGTCATCGTCAACGGGCGCAACCTCTATCCCCAGGACCTGGAGGAGGCCGCCCGGCAGGTGCACCCGTCGCTGGGGGCCGGGGCGGCCTTCGGGGTACGCGCCGAGGGCGAGCACGTGGTGCTCGTCCAGGAGATTCGCGAGCGGGGCCTCGACGCCCCCGCGGAAGAGCTGGCCCGTGGCGTGCAGGGCGAGCTCGCCCGTTCCTTCGGGCTGCCGTCGATGAGCGTCGTGCTGGTCAGGCGCGGCGGAGTGGGCAAGACCACCAGCGGCAAGATCCAGCGCTCACGCACCCGTGACCTGCTGCTGAACGGATCGCTGCCCGTCGTCCACGCCGAGCTCACGGCGGCCGTCGCCGCGCGCGTCCGATCAGAAGGAGTGTGAACATGTCCGCCGACGCCGGGATCGCCGCAGACCTGGACATCATCCGCGGCTGGCTGGGGGCACGGGTGGCCTCCTACGTCATGCGCTCACCGGAGGAGATCGACCCGCTGGTGCCGGTCGCCCAGTACGGCATGGACTCCGTCTACTCGCTCAGCCTCTGCGGTGACATCGAGGCCGAGTACGGGCTGGAGATCGAGCCGACCATGGCCTGGGAGCACCCGACGGTCGCGGCCATGGCCGACCACCTGCTGGGACGGCTGAGCACGGGCCGATGAACGGGGCGTCGCCGGCCGGGCTGCTGTGCGGGCTGCTGTGCGGGCGGCGCACGAAGTGGGTGGTGCTGCTCGTCTGGCTGGGCATCGTCGTCGTGGCCGCCTCCCTCGCCGGGCGGCTGGAGTCGGTGCAGCAGGACGACATCGCCGGATACCTCCCGGCCGGCGCGGACTCCGCGCAGGCGGTCAGGCGCATCCTCGGCATGCAGGGGGAGAACCTCTCCCCGGCGACGATCGTCTACGAGCGGCCGGGCGGTCTCGGCGAGGCCGACGACGCCGAGATCGCCAGGGACGTCAAGGCGCTGGCCGGGGTCCCCGGGGTGGTGGCCGAGATGCCCACCCCCACCGGCGGCAGGACCTTCGGGCGTGCGGAGTTCGACAGGGAGCTCGCACCGTACCGGGACGCCCGAGGACGGCTGCCCGCGCAACTGCGGATGGTCGAGCAGAAGTTCCGGGCGCCCAGGCTGACCAGGACGATCAAGTTGATCGCCACGCAGCGGTCCGGGGACGGCGAGGCGGTCCAGGTCGTGGTGATCGTCAGGGACCAGGGCGGCAGGGAGACCGCCGAGATCGTCGACCGGATCCGCCGGGTCGTGGACGAGGGCCGCCCCGCGGGACTGGCCGCGCACATCACCGGCATGGTCGGATTCCAGGCCGACGCGCTGGCCGTGTTCTCGACGGTGGACAGCGACCTGCTGCTGGCCGCGATGGGCGTGGCCGTGATGGTGCTCCTGATCACCTACCGCAGCGCGGTCCTCTGGCTCTTCCCGCTGGGAACGGTGCTGGTCGGGCTGGCCGTCGCGATGGGGGTTAACTACCTGCTCGCCGCCACGGGCGCGATCACGGTCAGCAGCGTGGCGGTCTCGCTGCTCATGGTCCTGGTGATCGGCGCGGGCACCGACTACGCGCTGCTGGTCATCGCCCGCTACCGCGAGGAGCTGCGCAGGCACGCCGACCGGCACGAGGCGATGGCGGTCGCGCTGCGCAGGGCCGGGCCCGCGGTGGTGGCGAGCGCGGCGACGGTGGTCGCCGCGCTGCTCTGCCTGGTGGTGGCCGAGCTCAACTCCACCAGGGGACTCGGGCCGGTCTCCGCGGTCGGGGTGACCAGCGCGATGCTCGCCATGATGACCCTGCTTCCCGCGGTCATGGTCGTCTTCGGGCGCTGGATCTTCTGGCCGCTCGTCCCGCACCACGACCCGGACGCCGAGGAGCACCCCGCCGACCACGGCAGATGGGGCGCCCTGGGCAGGAGGATCCAGGTGAACCCCCGTCTGGTGTGGGTCGTCACGGTCATCGGGCTCTGCCTGTGCGCGTCCGGGCTGGCCTCCTACCGGGCGGGCGGGCTGGGCAACGCCGACGTCTTCCTCTCCAGGCCGGACTCGGTGGTCGGGCAGGAGGTCGCCGAGCGGCACTTCCCCTCGGGCGAGGCCGACCCGGTCCAGGTGGTCACCACCGAGCAGTACGTCAGGGACGTGGTCGTGGACACCGCGCAGCGGCCCGAGGTCACCGCGATCTCGCTGGGCGCCGCGGGCAACGGCGACATCCTGCTCAACGTGACGGTACGCGGAGGCGACGGCGAGGAGGCCGAGCAGCACGAGGTGCTCGCCCTGCGCGACCGGCTGCGGGCGGTCGCCGCCCCGGACGTCAACGTGGGCGGCAACGTGGCGCTCATCGCCGACCTGGAGCGCGGCGCGCAGCGGGATCGGGTGGTGATCATCCCGCTGGTGCTGCTCGTGGTCTTCGCGGTGCTCGCGGTACTGCTGCGCTCGCTCATCGCGCCCATGCTGCTGCTGGCCACCGTGGTGCTGTCGTTCCTGGCCACGCTGGGAATCAGCTCGCTGGCGTTCGCGCACCTTTTCGGCTTCGCCGGGGTGGACCAGGGGTTCGTCCTGCTGCTCTTTGTCCTGCTGGTGGCGCTGGGCGTCGACTACAACATCTTCCTCATGCACCGGGTTCGGGAGGAGGCGCACCGCTACAGCACGGCGCACAGCGCGATCCTCGGTCTGGGCGCGACCGGCGGTGTGATCACCTCGGCGGGAGTCGTGCTCGCCGGCACCTTCGCGGTGCTGGTGGTGCTTCCACTGACGCAGACGGTCCAGATCGCCTTCGCGGTGGCCGTGGGGGTGCTGCTCGACACGATGATCGTCCGTTCCGTACTGGTGACCGCGCTCACCCTGGACGTCGGCGACGTCGTCTGGTGGCCGAGCCACCTGGCCAGGGGCACACGCTGGTGGCACCGCGGACCGCGCCCCTACCGGCCCCCCGCCCCGGCGGTCAGGCCGCGGGTCATGCTCAGGCCCCGGCGGCTCGTGCGCCCCCGCGTGGTGCTCGGATCCGGCAAGGTCGCCTTGAGAAAGAGCGAAAAAATGGGAGGAGAGTTTAGCGGTAAATGATAAAAGGCGTTATTGCGAGGCGGATCACACCTGTGATTTACTTGCCGGTAATAAACGTGGGGGTGGATCGCCGCACACAATGCGTTTCTGCCCTTTCGAGGTGCTAATAAGCACCCGTCAGGCATTTTCCGGCCCAGATGGAAAGCGTGGCGACGGTGTTCAGCAAGAATTCCCTCCTGCCATTGTCTGCAGCGCAGAGTGGAATATGGGACGCCCAGCGGATTATCCCTGGCGAACCGCTCTACATTGCCCAGTACATAGAGATCTCCGGCCCGGTCGATCCGGAGGTCTTCGCCGCGGCCGTGCGACTCGCCGCCGGGGAGGTCGACGCCGTTCACGTACGGATCATCGGTGGCGAGACCGAGGAGGCGGGCCGGGTCGGTCAGGTCGTCGAGGAGTGCGAGGTGCCGTGCCCGTTCCTCGACCTCAGCGGGGGAGAGCCGGGCGACGGGGGACTCGGTGCGGAGCGGGCCGCTCTGGAGTGGATGCGCAAGGACCTGCGCTCGCCGTTCCGCGAGGACGCGCTCGTGGCCACCGCCCTGATCCGGATCGCGCCCGACCGCCACCTGTGGTATCTGCGCTGCCACCACGTGGTCATGGACGGCTACAGCGGGCCGATGATCGCCCAGCGTCTCGCCGAGGTCTACACCGCGCTGGTCGACGGCCGCGACCCCGGCCCCGGCGGTTTCCAGTCGCTGGCCACGTTGCTTGAGGAGGACGCCGCCTACCGCGCCTCCGACCACCTCCAGGCCGACCGCCGCCACTGGCACGGCAGGCTCGCCGATCTGAGCGCGGTCCCCGCCCTCTCCTCCGGCGCCGCCGCCACATCGCGGTTCAACCGGCGGAGCGCCACGCTGGGGGAGCACGACGCCGCCGCGCTCACCGAGGCCGCGCTCTCCCACGGTACGGCCGTCTCCGGGTTCATGATCGCGGCGATCGCGGCCTTCGTCGGGCGCCTCACCGGCGCCCGCGAGGTGGTCCTCGGGCTGGCCGTCACCGCCAGGACCACGCCCGCCGCCCGGCGAACGCCGGGGATGTTCTCCAACGTGCTCCCGCTCCGCCTGGCGATCTCCCCGGGCACGACCTTCGGCGAGCTGTCCGCCCAGGTCACCCGGGAGGTCGGGCGGCTGCTGGTGCACCAGCGCTACCGGTACGAGGACCTGCGCCGCGAACTCCGCGGCACAGTGGGCGACCGGCTGTTCGGCCCGGTGGTCAACATCATGCGGTTCGACTACGACCTGAGGTTCGCCGGTCACACCGCCGTCGCGCACCCGCTCTGCACCGGGCCCGTCGAGGACCTGTCGATCAACCTCTACGACGGCTCCGACGGGCGCGGAGTCCGCATCGACTTCGACGGCCACCCCGACCTGTACGGCGAGGACCTGCTGGCCGACCATCACGGCCGTTTCCTGCGCTTCCTCACCCGCGTCGTCCAGGCGGGCCCCACCGCCCGCGTCGGCGCCGTGGAACTCCTCGACGAGGCCGAGCACACGCTCCTGGCCGACTGGGGCGCCGCGCCGCGCGAGGTGCCGCCGGGCACGGCCGTCTCCCTGTTCGAGGGCCGGGTGCGGCGCGCTCCCGGTGCCGTCGCCGTCGTCGCGGGGGACACCGAGATCACCTATGCCGAGCTGAACGCGCGGGCCAACCGGCTGGCCCACCATCTCATCGCCCTCGGCGCCGGGCCCGACCGCTATGTGGGCCTGTCGGTGCCCCGCTCCCTCGACATGACCGTCGCGTTCCTCGGCATCCTCAAGTCCGGCGCCGCCTACCTCCCCCTCGACCCCGACCATCCGCCGGAGCGCCTGGCGACGATGCTCGCCGACGCCGCCCCTTCCGCCGTGGTGACCCGCGCCGACGCCGGGTTCCACGCGCCGCCCGGCGTCGAGGTCGTCCAGCTGGACACCTGGACCGGCGACGGCCTGCCCGCCACCGACCCGGTGACCGGGCTGCTGCCGGAACACCCGGCCTACGTCGTCTACACCTCCGGATCCACCGGCCGCCCCAAGGGAGTGGTGGTCACCCACGCGGGCCTGCCCGCGTACGCGCGCACCGAGATCGACAGGTACGCGGTGACGGAGGACAGCCGGGTCCTGCAGTTCGCCTCGATCGGGTTCGACGGGGCGGTGCTCGAATGGCTGATGGCCCTGTCGGCGGGCGCGGCGCTCGTTCCGGTGCCCGCCGGGGTGTACGGCGGCGAGCCGCTCGGCCGGTTCCTCGCCGAGGCACGCGTCACGCACGCGTTCGTCACCCCCGCCGCGCTGGCGACGGTCCCGGTCAGACCGCTCCCCGGGCTGCGGACCCTGCTGGTGGGTGGCGAGGCGTGCCGCCCCGAGCTGGTCCGCCGCTGGTCCGCCGGGCGCCGGATGATCAACGTTTACGGGCCGACGGAGACCACGGTCGTCGTCACCTGCAGCGACCCGCTGACCCTCCCCGGCGAGACCCCGATCGGCCGCCCGGTCTACGACGCCCGCCTGCACGTGCTGGACGCCGGACTACGCCCGGTCCCGCCGGGTTCTGTCGGGGAGCTGTACGTCTCGGGACCCAGCCTGGCGCGCGGATACCTGAACCGGCCGGGGCTGACCGCCGAGCGGTTCGTCGCCGACCCCTTCGTGCCCGGCGGGCGGATGTACCGCACCGGCGACCTGGTCCGCTGGGGTGCCGACGGGCAACTCCACTACGTCGACCGCGCCGACCAGCAGGTGAAGGTCCGCGGTTTCCGGATCGAGTTGGGCGAGATCGAGGTGGTACTGGCCGCGCATCCCGGCGTCGAGCAGGCGGCCGTGCTGGCCCGCCGTGACCGGGGGCCCGAGCCGGGGGGAGACCTGCGGCTGGTCGGGTACGTGGTCGGTGGCGCGGGCGCGGAGGAACTGCGCGGGCACCTGCGGCGGTCCCTGCCCGAATACATGGTGCCCGCCGCGATCGTGACGCTGGACGAGATGCCGCTGACCGCCAACGGCAAGCTCGACCGGCGTGCCCTGCCGGAACCCGCGGGGGAGACCTCGGGGCGGGAGCCCGCGACCGACCGCGAACGCCTGCTGGCCGGGCTGTTCGCCGAGGTCCTCGGCCTGCCCAGGGCCGGGGCCGACGACGGGTTCTTCGACCTGGGCGGCGACAGCATCCTCGCCATCCGGTTCGTCTCCCGAGCACGGGAGGCCGGGCTCGCGCTCACTCCGAAGCAGGTCTTCCAGCACCAGACCCCCGAGGCCCTCGCCCTCGTCGCCCTCGCCGCGGAGGAGCCCGCGGACGGCACGGATCCGGCGGGTGACGGCACGGGAAGCGTCGACGTCACCCCGATCGTCGCCTGGCTCGCCGAGGGCGAAGGGCCGATCGAGGGATTCAGCCAGAGCGCGGTGCTCCGGGTACCCCCGGATCTCGGCCTCGACGACCTGACGGCCGCCGTCCAGGTCGTGCTGGACCGTCACGACGCGCTGAGGCTCCGGACGTCCACGCCTCCGGCGGGTGCCGGGGCGTGGGAGCTGGAGATCGCCCCGGCCGGAGCGGTCCTGGCAGCGGACTGCGTACGCCGGGTGGAGGTCTCGAACGTTCCGGACGAGGCGTCCGGCGAGGGCCTCGGTGTCGTGCACGGTGCGGCCGGCAGTGTTCCCGGTGTTCCCGGCGTTCCCGGCGTTCCCGGCGGGGACGGTGCACGGGTTCTGGAAGTGTCGGACGAGACGGTGGCCGGGTATGCCGAGCGGGTCCGGGGTGAGCTGGATCCCGGCGCCGGACGGATGGTACGGGTCGTGTGGTTCGACGCGGGCCACGAGCGGTCCGGACGGCTTCTGCTGGCCATCCACCACCTGGCCGTCGACGGCGTCTCCTGGCGGATCCTGCTGCCCGACCTTCTCACGGCCTGGAGCGCCGGGAGAGAGGGCACCGAGGTACGCCTGCCCGAGCCCACCACCTCCTTCCGCACCTGGGCGCGTCTGCTCCAGGCCGAGGCCGTGAACCCGGTACGGGTGGCCGACCTTCCCGCCTGGACCGCGCTCCTCGCGCCGTCCCCGCCGGTCTCACCGGCGCGGGCCTTCTCCTCGGGCACTTTCGTCCCCACGACCGATGGCTCACTCCTTCCCGCCGCGCCGGTACGCGAGCGGGGAACCTGGGGGAAGCGGCGGGAGATGGTCGTGGAGCTCTCCGCCGACGTGGCGGGTCCGCTGCTGGGCGGCGTGCCGGGTGCCTTCCACGGGAACGCCGACGACGTGCTGCTCGCCGGGCTCGCGGCGGCGGTCGCGAGGTGGAGCGGGCGGCGTTCCGTACTCGTCGACCTGGAAGGGCACGGCAGGCAGGAGGTCCTCCCCGGCGTGGACCTGTCCGCGACCGTGGGCTGGTTCACCGCCGTGCACCCCGTCAGGATCGACGCGGGCCCCGTCGACTGGGCCGATCTCAAGAACGGAGGCCAGGCCGCGGGCCAGGCGGTCAAGCGGGTGAAGGAGCAACTCCGCGCTCTTCCCGACCCGCTGGGCTATGGCCTCCTGCGTTACCTCAACCCTGACACGGCACCCGCACTCGCCGCACTGCCCCAGCCGGAGATCGGTTTCAACTATCTCGGCCGGATCACCTCCTCCGGGCTGGACTGGGAGCCCGTAGCCGGAGGGCTGTCCGGCGGCCAGGATGCCGCCGCCCCGCTCAGGCACGGCATCCAGATCGACGCGATCGCCCTCGGTGACGTCCTCCGCGTCACCTGGACCTGGGATCCCACCCGCCACGCCGACAACCGGATCGCCGAGCTGGCCGCCGCCTGGTCGGAGGCTCTGACCGGCATCTCCCGGCACGCCGGCGGCGGCCTCACCCCCTCCGACGTCGCGGTACCCCTCACCCAGGACGACCTCGACGAGCTCGGCCCCGGCCTCCAGAACGTCTGGCCGCTCGCCCCGCTCCAGCACGGCCTGTTCTTCCACTCCCTGCTGGAGGTGGACGTCTACACCGCTCAGCTGACCCTGGACCTGAGCGGCCCACTCGACGCGCCACGGCTCAGGGCCGCCGCGGAACGCCTGGTCCGCAGGCACCCCAACCTCCGAACCTCCTTCGAGCTGCGCGGCGACCCGGTGCAACTGGTGCACCGGCGGGTGGAGGTGCCGTGGCGGGAGGTGGCGGGGACCGACGCCGAGACGGTGGCCGCCGAGGAGCGGGCCCGGCGGTTCGACCTGTCCCGGCCACCGCTGCTCCGTTTCGCGCTGGTACGGCTCGGACCCGGCAGGCACCGGCTGATCCTCACCAACCATCACATCCTGCTGGACGGCTGGTCGACACCGCTGCTGGCGGCCGAGCTGTTCGCGCTGTACTCGGGCCGGGAACCCGCCCCCGCGCCGCCGTACGAGAACTACCTGGCCTGGCTGGCCGGTCGGGATGGCGAGTCCACGCGGCGGGCCTGGGAGCGCGCGCTGGACGGTTTCGACGAGCCCGCCCTCGTCGCCCCGCACGCCCCCGCCGAGCCGGTCGCGCCCGCCAGGGTCACCGCCGAACTCGACGACGGCCGGACCAGGGCGCTCACCGCTCTCGCCCGCACGCACTCCAGCACGCTCAGCATCGTCATGCAGGCCGCCTTCGGCCTGCTGCTCGGCCGGCTGACCGGCCGCCAGGACGTCGTCTTCGGCGGTACGGTCTCCGGCCGCCCGCCCGAGTTGCCCGAGGTCGAGCGCATGGTCGGCCTGTTCATCAACACCCTGCCGGTCCGGGTCCGGCTCGACCCCGCGGAAACCGTGGGTGACCTGCTGCGCAGGCTCCGCGACGAGCAGGCGGAACTGCTGCCCCACCACCACGTCGGCCTTGCCGAGATCCGGCGCGGCCCCCTGTTCGACGCGCTGCTGGTGATGGAGAACTACCCCGTCGACTCCCGTACGGCGGTCGGCGACCTCGACCTGACCTCGGCGGACGTGACCGACGCGACGCACTACCCGATCACGCTGCTGGTCGTGCCGGGGGACGTGCTCCGGTTCCGGCTGCAGTACCGGCCCGACGTGTTCACCGAGGCGGAGGCCGCGGCTCTGCTCGACCGTTTCCTGAGCCTGCTGGCCGAACTGGTCGCCGAACCGGACACCGCCGTCGGCCGTCTCGACGGGTTCTCCCCGGGCGAGCGCGAGCTCGTGCCACACCACTGGAACGACACGGCCGCGGACGTGCCCCGCACCACGCTGGCCGCGCTGTTCGAGGCCCAGGTCGCGCGGACGCCGGACGCGACGGCGCTGGTGTTCGAGGGGGACGAGCTGAGCTACGCGGCGTTCAACGCGCGAGCCAACCGGCTGGCCCGTCTGCTGGTGGCCGAGTACGGGGTGGGAGCCGAACGAGTGGTGGCGCTGATGCTGCCCAGGTCACCGGACCTGCTGGTCGCCATGTACGCCGTGATCAAGGCGGGCGCCGCCTACCTGCCGGTCGACCCGGAGCTTCCTGCGGCGCGGATCGCGTCGATGCTGGAGGACTCACGGCCGGTTCTGGTGATCGACGGTGACTGGCTGGGCCGTGCCGACGCCTCCGGGTACCCGGCTTCCGATCTCGGTGTGCCACTCGCGCCGGAGCGTCCGGCGTACGTGATCTACACCTCCGGCTCGACGGGGCGGCCCAAGGGGGTCGTGGTCACCCACGGTGCGATCGTCAACCGCCTGCTCTGGGCCCAGTCCGAGTATCGCCTGGGTCCGGCGGACCGCGTCCTGCAGAAGACGCCGGCCGGATTCGACGTGTCGGTCTGGGAGTTCTTCTGGCCGCTTCAGACCGGCGCCACCCTGGTCGTCGCCAGGCCGGACGGGCACCGGGACCCGTCCTACCTCGCTGGGCTCATCGGCTCCGAACGCATCACGGTCCTGCACTTCGTCCCCTCCATGCTGGCCGCCTTCCTGGAGGCGGTGCCCTCTCCTGGTTCGCCGGAGGTGTCCGGAACGGGTACGGCTCTTCGGCTTCTCATCTGCAGCGGTGAGGCGCTGCCGCCCGCACTCGCCGACGAGGCGGCGGCCCGGCTGGGGGTGCCGGTGCACAACCTCTACGGCCCAACCGAGGCCGCGGTCGACGTCACCTTCTGGGAGCACCGTCCCGGCACGGAGACCACTTCCGTGCCGATCGGCCACCCCGTCTGGAACACCCGTCTCCACGTGCTGGATTCGTGGCTGCGGCCGGTTCCGGCCGGGGTGGAGGGGGAGCTGTATCTGGCCGGAGCGCAGCTGGCGCGGGGGTATCTGGGGCGGGCCGGGTTGACGGCGGAGCGGTTTGTGGCGTGTCCGTTTGATGGGTCCGGTGGGCGGATGTATCGGACGGGGGATGTGGTTCGGCGTCGTGGTGATGGGGTTGTGGAGTTCGTGGGGCGGGTTGATCAGCAGGTGAAGGTGCGGGGTTTTCGGATTGAGCTGGGTGA
>NZ_JBEOWJ010000049.1:0-69523 GCF_040295965.1 Streptosporangium sp. NPDC002544
CGCACCGTCTTTCATGGAAGACGGTGCGGAACACGACCAGTCGGGGCCGGGCTTGGCCGGCCCGGCGAGGATGCGCGGCAGGGTCGTCTTACCGCAGCCGGATGGGCCGACGAGACAGCAGAACTGACCGTCGGGGATGTCGAGGTCGACCTCCCGCAGGGCGACGACATCTCCGGTGGCAGCGGGGAACCTGCGCCCCATCCCCTGCATCGCGACTCCCGGCAGGTCGAGCAGTGCTGTAGCACCACCTGCCGACCGTCCTCGTGCACCGACCATAGTGGGGTGCCTTCCGCGCGTCGCCGGCCTATCGGCAGGCGTGCACCGCTACGGCAGGTCCCATTCCACGTCGAGGCCGGTGGTGACCCGCAGCGTCGCGTTGTCCTCGCAGCGCAGCTCGCCCGAGGTCAGTCGAATGCTGGGCAGCCGCCGCACCAGCGCCTCATAGGCGATGGTGCCTTCCAGCCGCGACAGACTGGCCCCGATGCAGTGGTGGGAGGCGCGACCGAACGTGAAGTGCAGACGGGCCTGCCCCCGGCCGGGGCAGAAGTCGTCGGGATTCTCGAAGACGGCAGGGTCGCGGTTCGCGGCGCCGTTGACGCAGTAGAGCCGCTGGCCCTCGCTGATGTCCACGCCACCGATCTGCAGATCGTGGGCCGCCTTGCGCCAGACTGCGCGCACTGCGCTGTCATAGCGCAGCGACTCCTCCACCAGCTCCGCCATCGTGTACCTGCCCGCGACGACGGCTTCCCAGCGCTCGCGATGCGACAGCATGTGGAACATGCTCAGAGTCAGCCAGTTGGCCGTGGTCTCGTGCCCGCCGGTCACCAGCGCGATCGACTGCTCCACGATCTCCGGGATCGTCATCGGCTCCTTCGCCGCCAGCGCACTCTGCACGAAGTCGGTGAGGCCGTCGTCACGCGGATTGTCGCGGCGGTCGAGCACCTGGGCCTTCATGAAGTCGTGGAAGGCGACCATGTCGCGCGCATTACGTTTCCACTCCTCCATTTCCATCCGCCCCCAGGCCAATCTGACTCGAGCCGCCGCCCAGTTGTGCAGATTGTCGGCATCTTCGCGAGTGAAGCCCAGCAGATTCGAGATCACCTGTAGCGGGAACGGATAGGCGAACTCTCGGTAGAAATCCGCCTTCCCGTTCCCCTCGAACCTGTCGATGAGTTCGTCGGCGATCTCGCGGATCGGCTCCTCCAACGCGGCGACTCGGCGAGGCGACACCGCTGCGAGGGTGGGTCGGCGCTGACGGGTGTGGTCGGGCGGGTCGGTGGCGCGCAACGGCGAGACGTAATCGATCGCGGAGAGGATCTCCGCGATCTCCGGCGGGGGCGGGGTCATGACACCCAGCCCACCGCTGGGGAACCGCTTCGCGTCGCGGAAGATCTCCTCCAGGAGCGCGTGGCCGGTCACCACCCAGGCGTCGATCCGCTCCGACCAGAAGATCGGCGCCACCGCCCGCGCCGCGGCCCACACCGGGAACGGGTCATCGACGGTCTGGCGCTCGAACGGGTCAAAGGTCGCTCCCAGCTCGGCGACGGATTCGGTGTCCGTGGACATGACATGCTCCTCAATCAGTAGCAGGAATCGACCCGCGCCCACGAGGCGCCTGGGCGGTTGAGTTCATCGCGGTACCCCGACCTTCTCCTCATAGATCTCACGCCGGAAGGCGTTGAAGGCCGTCGGGTCTTCCGGGAAGAGTGCGGGTGCCTGGGCACAGGCCTGTGCCCAGTTGTCGCGCACCTCCTCCGGGGAGAAGGCTCCCGGGTTCGGCGACTGGTAGCCCACCGCCGCCGAGGTGAAGACGGCGCGCATGCTCGCGGCCGTGGAGGCGAAGAACCGACCGGTGACGTCGCAGTCCTCGTGGCAGAGCCAGGCGGCGGCGGGTGCCACCAGCTGCGGTCCGCGGTCGATGGTGGACGAGCGCCGGTAGGCAGGCTGCACCGACGCGTTGCCGCGGGTCATGGCGCCGGGCAACAGACCGTTCACGCCGATACCCGCCCCCGCGCCCTCCGCGGCGAGCGCCATCGTCAGCCCCATCAGCGCCCCCTTGGCGGCGGCGTAGACCTCGAAGCCCGCGCTGCCGATGAGTACGCCCTCCACGGAGCAGACGTTCACGACGCGTCCGTAGTTTTGGCGGACGAAGTGCGGCCAGGCGGCTTGCAACACCTGGACGGAACCCACGACGTGCACATCGAGCGCGCTCATCAGGTCCGCTTCGGTCAGCTCCGGCAGCGGCCGGTTGATCACGACGCCTGCGTTGTTGACGACGATGTCGACGCGGCCGAAGCTTTCCAGCGCCTTCTCGACGATCGACGGCGCGCCCGTCGGGTCGGACACGCTGCTCCGGTCGGCGACGGCCCGCCCACCCAGCCCGTTGATCTCGGCGGCGACCTGGTCGGCGACACCGCCCGCATAGGCGTCGCCGCCGAACTCAGTACCGCCGTGGCTCACGCCCACGTAACGCTGGGCATCGGCGGAGACACCGATGTCGTTGACCACGACAGCGGCGCCACGCGAGGCGAGCAGCAATGCGAACTCCCGGCCGAGCCCTCGCCCTGCCCCAGTGACGACGGCGACGCGGCCGTCAAAGCGCACCTGGTCGGTCATGACCCCACCACATCCTGATAGATGCCAATGCGGAACGCGTTGTACTCGGCGACCGTCGCGGGCGACATCGCGTCCGCCGTCGACCTGATCACGGCCCACTCATCGCGCACGTGCTCCAGCGTGAACGTGGCGGGCGTCGGGCATTGATAGCCGCGCGCCGCCGACGTGAACACCTCGCCGACGCGACCCGCGCCGGCGGCGAAGTAGCGACCCGACACCGGGCACTCCTCGTGCGCGAGCCAGGCGGCCACAGCGGCGACCTGCTCGGGCTCGAACGCAATGCCCCGGTCGTAGGAGCGCCGCACCGACAGCGCGGCCCGGGTGGTCGCAGTCGGCAGCAACCCGTTGACCTGGATGCCGAGAGGGGCACCCTCGGTCGCGAGCGAGCGGGTCATGCCCGCCAGCCCGCCTTTGGCAGCGTCGTAGGCGCTGTGTCCCCCGACGCCGACGAGCAGACCCGCGATCGAACCGACGTTCACGACGCGCCCGTAGCCTTGGCCGGCGAGATGCGGCCATGCCGCGCGCGTCACCCGAAACGCGCCTCCGACGTGCACCGACCACAGCGCGCGTAGGTCGTCGACCGTCTGGTCGAGAAACGCACCGTCGAGCACGATTCCTGCGTTGTTGATCACAATGTCGAGCCGGCCGAACGCGGCCAGCGCCTCGTCGACCACCGAGCGCGCACCGTGCTCGTCGGCGACGTCGGCAGTGCTCGAGACGGCGGTGCCACCCTCAGCGACGATCTCGGCGGCGACAGCGATCGCCGCCTCTGCGGCGTCGGGTTCGGGCGGGTAGCGGTCAGCGTCGCTGGAGACGCCGACATCGTTGACGAGCACAGCGGCGCCACGGGCTGCGAGCAGCCGCGCGAACGCTCTGCCCAGCCCGCGCCCACCGCCGGTGACGACGGCGACGCGGCCGTCGAAGCGCAGCTCAGCTCCCATCGCGCACCGACCAGGCGACCGGCATGGAGGCGAGCCCGCGCCAGCGGTTGTAGTGGTGGCGTACGGCAGCACCCGCGGCGTGCAGGTCGGGTAGCGTCGTGAGCAACTGCGTCACAGCGATCTCCAGCTCGGCTCGGGACAACTCGGCACCGAGACAGCGGTGGATTCCCGAGCCGAAGGTCAGGTGGTCCTTGGCGTTGGGACGGTCGAGGTCGAAGACGTCGGGGTCGGCGAACTTCGCCGCGTCTCGGTTGGCGGCGCCGACGACGATGAGTACCTTCTCCCCGGGCTGCAGCTCTACCCCGCCGATCTGGGTGGCCACCCGCACTACCCGGTACTCCGCCTGGAGCGCCCCGTCGAAGCGCAACGCCTCCTCCACCGCGGCGGGCACGAGTGCCGGGTCGGCCCGCACCCGCTCCAGAACGTCGGGGTGCGCGAACAGCAGCGCCATCGTGGTGGCGATCTGCGCGCTCGTGGTGTGCAGTCCCGCCCCCAGCAGCAGGAGCAGGGTGTACAGCAGCTCCTTCTCGGTGAGCGTGTCGTCGCCCTCCTTGGCCGAGAGCAGCACACTGATGATGTCGGACCCCGTGCCCGCCCGCCGTTCCCGGATCAAGCCCGCGAGGTAGTCGGCGGTACCCGCGGCCGCCGCGGCCGCGGCGGCGTCGATACGCTCGATCTCCGCCGGATCGGGGGCCAGGTAGTGCACCACCCCACGCGAGGCCTTGATCGCCTCGAGCCAGCTCTGCCACCGCGCGCCGTCCTGGTAGTCGACGCCAAGCAGCTTCGCGGTGACCCGCCCTGGCAGAAGCGCGCCGAAGTCGGTGGCGAGGTCCATCCGCCCAACGGGGCGGATGTCGTCGAGCAGTTCGGTGGCGACCTCGCTGATGAAGTCGCGCTGCTGCTTGATCGCCCGGAACGTGAACGCATGCGTCACCAGCTTGCGCAGGCGGGTGTGCTCGGGTGGGTCGGCGGTGTGGAAGTTGCCGTCCTTGCGGCCCGGCTGTCCGAACACGTCGGCGGTGCGCAGGATCGTGCGCACGTCGTCGTAACGGGCGAACACCCGGTAGCCGGACGGCGAATACCAGCCGGGGTGCGCCAGGAAGAACCGGTAGACCGCGGTGGGGTCGTCGTTGAACTCGGGCGTGGCAAGGTGCGCGAGCACGGCCTCCTCGTCGAGGACGTCCGCCCTCGATCCTGCTGTCATGATTCCTCACTCAGTTCGATGGCGACTACCGGGCACGAGTACGCGGCCTCGCGGACGACGGCCTCGTGGTCGGCCGACGGATGCGCGATGATCACCTCCGCGGACCCATCGTCGCGCTGAGCGAACACGTCAGGGGCGAAGGCGACGCACTGGCCGGAACCAACGCACCGGTCCCCATCCACTGACACCCTCATGCGTTCTTCCTGATCTCTGTGAGTGGGGGCAGCAGCAGTTCGGAGTTGGTGACGAAGAACTGCTGGATCACCTCGTCGCCCATCGGCGCGAGCATCTTCAGGAACTTGCGTTTGATGTCCTTGCCACCTTCGATGTGCGGGTAGTCAGTCGACCAGCAGTAGCTCGTGCGCAGGTGCGGGTAGGCCGCCAAGTACTTGTCGACCGGCTCGAAGTTGTTGAACGGGGTGACCCGTACGTTCGATGCGATGTACTCCGAGGGCAGCTTCGAGATGAATGGCTTCATGCGCGCCGCATAGACGTCGCGCGCCCACATGTCGAGGTTGTCGGCCCACGGGCCCAGCCAGCCCGCGCCGATCTCGATCGCGCCGAACCGCAGGTTCGGATGCCGCTCGAACACACCGCCGAGCGTCATCGCCGTCAGATAGTTGCAGATCGGGAACGAGACGGTGGCGAAGGAGAACGGCTCGGAGCCCAGTTCGTGGCTCTCGACCTTGCCCGGTTTGAAGGCGGGCGCCCGGCTCCAGTCCGGCGACTTCACGAAGCCCGTCTCGCCGCCCACGTGCACGAGCACCGCGATGTTGCGATCGGCCAGCATCTGCCAGTACGGGTCGAGGTCGGGGCTGGCGGGCGATCGGCCGCCAGGCGGTTCGCCCGCAGGAAGGTTGATCGCGAGTACGCCGCGGTCGATGAGGTCCTTGGTCTGCTCGAACAGCTCTTCAGGAGAGCTACCCGGCGACACGTAGGCGACGGGGCGCACCCGCTCGGGGTCGACTTGCGACTCGCGCACAACCCAGTCGTTGTACTCGGTGATGCCGTCGAGCCCGAGCTTGCGGATCTCGTCCTCGGGCAACGTCAGGCCGTATCGGTCACGGTGGGTCGCCTCGTTGCCCGCGTACAGGTGGTTGGCGAACAGGGCGAAGCTCGGGAAGACGAACTGACGCGCGACACCCATGACGTCCATGACCGCGATGCGTCGGGTCATGTCGAACGCGCCAGGCGCTCGGCTGCCCCGGATGTTCCACACGTTCTCGTCGGTGATCTCCTCGAGGTCACCTGCGACGCTGGGGTTATAGAAGTCGTTGGCACCGGTCTTCTTCAGCACCGGCTCGGCAAGCTCGGCGATGCGGGCTGCGGCCGCACCGAAGACCTCGCCCCACAGGTGCGAGGGCGTCATCTCGTGCGCGTCGATGTCGAGGGTATGGTCCAGGAGATCGAGTGTTTCCGCTGATAGATCCGTCACGCTTCCTCCTTGATGCGCTGTGCCCCGGCCGTTGACCGCGCGGACGGTGGCGGAAGGCACGACCTGACCTCAGGTGACACAGATGATAGGCCACGCCTCTACCGGTTGCCAACACTCGTGTTGAAAATATCCACAGGCGACTTTCGGCGCCTCGACATGCTGCGAGGGGTCCGTCCTGCGAACCAGGCGACCCTCCGTCCATGTGACCGGATACGTCGAGGTGCACAGGTTCAGATGTGTCGCGCCCCATTCCACCCAGGCGGCGATCTCTCGTCGAGCATCGCCTCGGCAGGCCGCGCCCCCTGGAGCACCGGCCGCCGATCGCGGGCTCGCCTGCGGCCCACCGGCCGCGCAGCGCGTCCTCGGGCCGCGTCACCGGCAAACTCCTGTCCAAGGCTATTCGGACGGTGCCGATGCCAGTAAGCCCCTTAAAGGATCGAGTCCTTCGCCACCACGTCGATCTCCGTGATAGCGAAGAAGGTCCACTCTGAGGTGACGACGATGTCGCTCGCGGCAGCAAGCGCGAGGCCTGCCCCGATCGCGGCACCGTTCACCGCGCAGATCACCGGAACCGCGCAGTGCCGCACGCCTCAGCAGGCTTCGCGGGTGGCCATGCCGACACCTCGGACGCAGGCGCCGACGCGCCACGGCCGACGACGTCGACCAGGGCGGCCTTCCGTCGAGTTCCAGCACCAGTCCTCCCGCGACCTGCCGGCGAAGTCAGCGTGGGATGAGAGCCTTCACCGATCCTGACAGGAATCCACATCCGCACCGCGGGGCCGCACAAATTCAACGTAAGCGTTGGCGATTGGCACGCATGCTGCTACTCTCGGCCAGTCGGCAGGGGCGCCCTCGAAGGGGCGCGGGAGTTCTGTGAGGGCCAGATGGGTCGAACCACGAGGTACGTTTCGCTGCGGCAGTACGCCGAAGGACGTGCGATCGTACCGGACGACTTCGCCTTGCGGACCGGGCCGGTGCCCGAACCACCTCCCGGTGGCGTGCTGGTCCAGACGTTGGTGCTCTCGCTCGATCCCACCCTGCGTGGCTCGATGACCGGCCGCTCGGACTTCTACAACCAGCAGTTCGCGCTCGACGAGCCCATTCACTCCCGCGGCGTCGGGCGGGTGATCGCAAGCCGGAACGACGACTTCGTCGAGGGCGATCTGGTGAAGGGCCGCTTCGCGTGGGCGGACTACTCCGTCGCAGGCCCACTTGCGGGCTTCGGCGCAGGCAACGGGCTCACCCATGCCCGCCCGGCCGACGTGAAGCTCTCGCATCACCTCGGTGTGCTTGGCAACACCGGCTACACGGCGTTCTTCGGCATGATGGCGGTCGCGCGGCCGAGACCCGGCGACACGGTGTTGATCTCCGGAGCGGCGGGGGGCGTCGGCTCAGTGGCCGGGCAGATCGCGCGAATCCTGGGTGCCAAGGTGTACGGCTTGGTGGGCTCGGAACGCAAGTCCGCGGTGTTGACGGAGGAACTCGGGTTCGACGGCGCCCTGGTCTACCGAGGCCAGGACCTGGCCGACCGGCTCCGTGCGCTCATACCCGGCGGCCCGTCGATCTACTTCGACAACGTTGGCGGGGAGCTGTCGCAGCTCGTGATGGACCAGATGCCGTTCCGCGGCAGGGTCGTCGAGTGCGGGCAGATCGCGACCTACGGCGAGCCTGATGGTGGCCTGAAGGTCGACATCAAGCCGATCCACCTGCGAGGCTTGAGCTTCGAGGGCTTCGCCTGGACCCAGTACTCCGAGTTCTTCCCAGCCGCGAAGGCCCAGTTGCAGCACTGGATCGCGACCGGATCTCTGCGCGTGCTGGAGACGGAGCGCCACGGTCTGGAAAGCCTGCCCGAAGCGTTCGTCGGGATGATGGCCGGGGAGAACATCGGGAAGATGACGGTTACGGTCGCGGAGTAGCCCAATAGGCAACAGATGTGTTGAAAAGTCGTCGCCGACGCGTCCTCACCGCAGCACCCACTCGGGCCGAACAGCCCGCCAACGGCCGCGCGCTGGACGTGGACACCCCTACCTGCAAACTCCTCGGCGAACGCGGCCTTGCCCTGCTCACTCAACGCTGGCGTGCCCTGCCGAGCGCCCTGAAGGATCTCCCGTTTGAGGGTGGCTTTGAGGGCGTTTTCGGCGCTGGTCCCCCACGCCCATCGACTTCCTGCGCAATCGCAGCCCGTCGATGCCGAACACGCGCATCACCCGTGCCACTCGCCTGCGGTTGACCCGCCGCCCTGCGGCGCGCAGCCCGGCGGTAATGCGCGGGCTGCCGTAGGTGCCGTCGAACTCACCGTGAATTCGCGTTCTCCCGCGTCGGCACCGCCTTGAGCTGCTTGTTCTCCTCCTCCAGCACGTCCTCGGACGATAGCGGGCCACTCGCCGGCTTCTCCGCCGTGCCATCCGCCTGGGCCTGACGTACCCCCGGTCACGCGGCGTCTCCCGGCTGATCCCCAAGCTCTGGGCCACCGACACCGGCGTCCACGCCGGATCGGACAGATACCACGCGACGGCGTCCGCCTTGAACTCCGTCGGATACGACTTCATCGCCGCGCGGAACTCCTTGTCTCCGGATCTCCATCATCCGGTATTCAAGGTTCCACACTTCAGGGGCAAGACCCGGTTCCGGGGAGCGCCAACTGGACGTGGTCGCAGATCACGACACTGCCCGGATCGGCAACGACGGGCCGATGACCACCAGCGCTCCGGCTGCGGCCGAGCACGTACGGCCGCAGCCGGCGGACTGTGAACCGACCACGCCCCGCCCGTGATCCACGCCGCCGTAGCCCCTACCGGCCCAGAGGCGAGCAGGGGCCTTGGTGGCCGCATCCCCCACGGTGAACCGGACGCGTTGATCAGCGATGTTCGGCCATCGCTCGGTCTATCACCTCCGTCAGAGCCACCTCGGGATTGGCGAAGGCCTGTCGGCTTACCGGCATCCGTTGTGCCAAGGCTCGACGGACCGCCAAATAGTCCTTGGGTCGGTTCACAGCGTGGATCGCCACCAAGTCCTGGCGGCGGAAATAGACGACCGAGAAGCGCTCCTCGTCAAGGTTCCCGAACAGCAGGTGCTCGTCGAAGTCGTCCGCCAGTCCGGCAATCTGCAGCTTCAGCGTGTCCTGATCGGACCAGAACCACGGTACGGCTGAGTAAACGCCGCCCTTGTCGGCGACATCGGCCCCGACGGCGCGGCCCTGGTCGATAGCGTTCTGCACAGACTCCAGCCGAACTGACCCGGCGCCGGTCAGCGGGTCGGGAAACTGAGCACAGTCGCCGGCCGCCCACACGAATGGCCTGCTCGTGCGGCCGGATTCGTCGACCAGGATCCCGCGGTCGCAGGCGAGGCCAAGCTGGTGAGCAAGCTCCAGTCGCGGCGTGAGGCCGACACCGACGATCACGACGTCGGCCGGCAGGCACCGGCCGTCGGCAAGCTGCACAGTCGTCACGACCCCACCCTGCCCAGCGAACCGACCGGCGGGAGCGGTGAGGTACACATCCGTGCCGCGCCTGCGGTGGGCGGCCAGCAGAGCCTCGGAGACCATCGGGGCGACCGACCGCGCAAGCAACCGCTGGTCGGCCTCGACGACCGAAACGCAGTGCCCGAGCCTACGGGCACTGGCCGCGACCTCGAGGCCGACGAAACCTCCGCCGACGACGACTACCCGGCGTGGCCCATCGGCAAGCGCGGCGCGGATGGCCCGCGAGTCGTCGATGGTACGGAGATAGAAGACGCCGTCTAGGTCGCTTCCCTCGATCGGCAGCCGAGTTGGGGTGCCGCCCACAGTGAGCACGAGTCTGGAGTAGCGGATCGTGCGGCCGGAGCGCGTCTTCGCGATGCCGGCGCTCCGGTCCTCGGGCCGGGTCACCGTGACCACGGCGTCGCCGGTCACCAGTTCGACGTCACCGTCTCGGAAGACTTCCGGGCGCGCCAGGGCAAGCTTGTCCTCGGCGACTTCGCCGAGCAGGAAACCCTTGGAGAGCGGGGGGCGCTGATAGGGCAGCCACGGCTCCTCGCCGACGAGCGTGATCGGGTCGTGGTATCCCGACCGCCGTAGTGTCAAGGCGACGTTGAGACCGGCTTGGCCGGCCCCGACGACGAGGGTCCCGTCGCTCATCGCCCGACCTGCTCTTTCTCGTCAGGCGAGGTCGCCGACGCTTCCAGCAGCCGGTACTTCTGCACTTTGCCACTGGGAGTCGTGGGCAGCTGGTCGATGAACTTGACAATCCGCGGAACCTTGAAGCTCGCCAGCCGGTCGGCGGCGTGCCGGACCAACTCCTCCGGCGCGACGGTCATGCCCTTGTGCAACTGGACCCACGCGCAGGGTACGAAGCCGAGTCGCTCGTTGGGGATACCGACGACGGCGGCGCGGTCCACGACGGGGTGCGTGTGCAGCGCCGTCTCTACCTCGACCGGGTCGACGCTCTCACCGCCGACCCGAAAGGCGTCGCCGTGGCGGCCGACGAAGGTCACATTGCCGTCGGCGTCGGTCCAGGCGATGTCGCCGGTGTTGAACCAGCCGTCCTCGTCGAAGACCTTGGCGGTCTCCTCCAGCTTGTTGTGGTAGCCGGTCGTGATCAAGGGGCCTCGCAGCCGCAGCGATCCGGGGGTCCCGGCCATGACCGGCGCCCCCAGGTCGTCGACGACCTTGACCTCGAGCCCGTCGAGCGGCGTTCCGACGGTTCGCAGGGCAGTCTCCGGTGGATCGTCGAGTTGAGGAAGCAGCGCCATCGACGCCGTCTCCGTCATGCCGAAGCAGTTGAGGCAGCGGCCGAATCGAGCGCTGACCTTCTGGGCGAGGTCGTACGCAAACGGTGTGATCGAGACCCGGACCGAGGAGAGATCGAAGGAGTCGATGGCGGGGTCGTTGAGCTGGTCGATGTAGGTCGTCGGGACGCCATAGACGACCGTGGCTCGTTCTGCCGCCATGAGCTCCAACGACTGCGTGCTCTGGAAGCGTTCCATCAGCACGAGCTTTGCGCCGACGGAGGTCAGCAGGACCAAGCCGGCCATGAGTGCGTACACATGGAACAGCGGGAGATAGAGAACGACGCAGTCCTGCTCAGTCAGCCGGAGCCGTTGTGCAGCGCTGAGCAGCGACGGCAGGAATCGATGAGTATGGACGGCACCCTTGGGCAGGCCGGTCGTACCGGAGGTGTAGAGGATCACTACCGGGTCGGCGGGTTCAACAGGCGAGAATGGGCTGAGGCGTTCGGGGCGATCCCGCTCGACGTCCGCCCAATCGACGACCTCGCGCGAGGTAGAGCCGCCCACAACCACGACGGTGAGATCGCGGCGCAGGAGTCGCCGGATGCGCAGGGCATCGTCGAGGTAGCTGCGTGAACGAAACTCGTCGGCTACGACGAGCACTCGGGCGCCGGATTGTTCGATCTGATATTGCGCCTCGGGCACGGAGAGCACGGTGTTTATCGGCACCACGACCGCGCCGGCGTGAACCGCGCCGAAGAAGGCGACCGCCCACTCCACCCGGTTCGGCAGCCAGATCGCCACGCGATCGCCCTTTCCGACGCCGAGTGCTCGCAGGCCTGCCGCTGCTCGATCGACGCGGTCGCGAAGGTCGCGATAGGTGTAACGCGTCGGCCCATCGACGATGGCGACGCGGTCGCCGAAGCGGGCCACCGTACGATCGAGTAGGTCGATGATGGTGTGATTGGATCCGATGTCGGTCGGCGATTGCATACTCTGCGCGGCCTTCCCTTGTGCGGCTGTCGGTATTAATGCGGAACTTCCGGCACGTCACCAGGCCCGACCTGCACGTCGACGACGAGTGTGGTGTCCTGGGCGTCCGCGGCGGCGATCGCCGCAGGGACGTCCCCGACGGAGTCGACGGTGATGCCGCGCGCCCCGATCGACTCCGCCACGGCGGCTGCCGCCGCCGGTGACCAGCACAGTGGGTTCGGCGGTGGCGCACGCGGCGCCGATCGCGGAGCCCATGCCGAGGCCGACCGCGCCGAACGATGTGGAGAGCACCTGCTGGGCGGCGCCGGGGGTGTCAGTGTACTTGAACGCCTCGTCGAGGAGCCGCCCGCCGTCGAATACGACCATCCGCGCTTCGGGAAGCGCGGCGTTAAGCGCGCTGAGGACTCCGGCGAAATCCAGCCGGTCCCGCAGCGGCGCCGTCCAGCGCAGATCGTTTGGGGACGTGTGTGCGAGCACCTCGTCCCGGAAGAGGCGAACGGTAAGCTCACCAGCGTCGAGCCGGTCGATGAATTCCGGGGCTACCCTGGCCGCGTGGCCGTGGACCGCCGCGGCGGGGGTGCTGTCGCGGCCCGGCTTGGCGCGGTCGATGTCAACGTGGACGACCGCCTTGCGCTTGGTCGGTTCGTTGCGGCCGGTCGTCCATGTGTCGAGGCTCGCTCCGAAGGCGATCACGCAGCCGGAGTCAGCGATCGTCTGTGTGCCGCGATCGGTCGACAATGTGCCGAACACGCCGGCCGAGCCCTCGTCGGCGCGGTACAGGTTGCACGCCCGGAGCGTAGTGGCCGGCGGGGCGTCCAGGTGCTGTGCGAACTCGAGGACGGCGGATCGGGTGTCCTTGTCGAGAGCCCCCTGGCCCACCAGGACCAGCGGGCGGCGGGCCGAGGCGATGACGCCGGCATCGCCGATGAGCCCGAACACGGTGGTGACGCCGCGATCGGCCACTGCGGCAGCGATGGCCTCGTGCACCAACACGGCGCGATCCCCTCGATCGGATGACTGTCGGGGCCTGTCCCGTGCGTCGGCACCCGTACACCACATTGAACCGCCAAACCGACACGAAGACAACATCGATGTTGAATCGATCACTCACAGCGTGATTGGGCAATCGTTATATCAACACAAGCGTTGAATATTGCGCAGAGGCAGGCTAGTGTGCTGACTATGTCGACTGCTCGAGACGTCACGGCGCCCAAACCTTCAGCGGCGGCCTTAGATGTGGATCCGGCGCTATTCCGACACGTCCTGGGTCACTTTCCCACCGGAGTGACCGTCATCGCGGCGACCGGCTCCTCGGGGCCGGTGGGCTTGGCGGTTGGCTCGTTCTTCTCCGTCTCGTTGGACCCGCCGCTCGTCGGCTTCTGTCCAGCCAACTCCTCCTCCTCCTGGCCGGAGATCAAGCGCGCGGGCTCATTCTGCGTAAACGTTCTCGCGCAGGACCAGGTGGCAGTGTGCCGCCAGTTCGCAGTATCCGGCGGGGACAAGTTCGCCGGGTTGAGCTGGGACACGACCGGTAGCGGGTCACCGCGCCTCGTCGACGTCCTGGCCTGGATCGACTGTGATGTGGAAGCCATCTACCCCGGGGGCGACCACGACATCTGCGTAGGCCGAGTACGCGCCCTCGCGGTCGAGCGCAGCGCCGGCCCGCTGCTCTTTTATCGCGGCCGGCACGAGATCTCCTGACAGTTCACCCTCATGTTCACTGACTTCGGCGCGTTGCCCTCAAGCGGCCGCCTCGGATACGCAAGATCCATCATCACGTAATCTTTTCAACAGCAGTATTGACGCTAGAGTTTGCTCGGTCGCCCACCGGGGCGACGTCCCTGCGACGCGCGAAGCGCGAAAGGTATGGATCGGTGAAGACTGGACTGAGTTTCTTTTTCATGGGCACCGGCAAGCAGGGCACTGACCAGGATGTCTATCGCGAGGACGTGGCCCTGGCCGAGATGGCCGAGCCGCTCGGCTTCGACTCGGTATGGGCAGTCGAACACCACTTCACCGACTACTCAATGATCCCGAATCCGCTGCAGTTCCTGGCCTACATGGCCGGCCGCACCGAACGGGTCGAACTCGGGTCGATGGTCGTGGTCTTGCCGTGGCACAACCCAGCTCGCCTGGCGGGTGAAATCGGGATGGTAGACAACCTGTCGAATGGCCGCTTCCGGCTCGGCCTCGGCCGCGGGCTGGGCAAGGTCGAGTTCGACGGTCTCGGCGCCGACATGTCGTCTTCGCGCGAGGTGTTCGATGAGTCGGCGGTGGCCATCCTTAACGCGCTCGAGACCGGCGTGATCGAGTCCTCGGGGCAGCACGTTTCCATCCCGAAGCGGGAGCTTCACCCGCGCCCGACCGGCACCTTCGTGGGTCGGACCTACGGAGCGGCTGTCTCCCCGGAGTCTGTCCTGTCGATGGCGCGGCTCGGCGCCGGGCTGATCATCATTCCGCAGAAGCCGTGGGAGACGGTCATCCGCGAGGTGGCGATGTACCGCGAGGAGTTTGCCAAGCACCACCCCAACCGAGACGCCCCGGCGCCCATCGTCGCCACGCATGTCTTCTGTGACCCGGACGAGGCGTACGCCAACGAGCAGGGCGAGCACTATTCGGCGCTGTACTACCACCGGGTGATGGAGCACTACGAGCTGGCCGGTCGACACTTCTCCAAGCAGAAGGGCTACTCCTACTACGCCAAGGTCGCGGACCGACTCGAGACGTCCGGGAAGGACGAGGCCGCCCGTTTCTACAGCGACCTGCACGTCCAGGGAACGCCGCGACAGTGTCTCGAAAAGCTTGAGTGGATCAAGGACGCGGTTGGTGCCGGCACCCTGATCAGCTTCTTTTCCTACTCGGGAATCCCGTTTGAGACATCTAAAAAGAATCTCCTCCTCTACAGCGAGGAAATCCTTCCTGTGGTGCAGCAGTGGAAATGACCGACGGTGGCATCCGGATGGGCCAACGCGGTCGCGCTGCCCAGGCCACCATCGACCGGCCGCCCGCCGGTCAACGCGCCGGCGCGCGTAACCTACCGTCGAATCGCTGAGCTCCTCAGTTCGTTCCGGTACTGCGACGACATATCCGCCGTGATCCTCACCGGTGCCAGTGCTCCGTTCCTCAAAGCAGGCAGATAAAACGACGTCGACGCTGACGAGGCTCGGGGGGCCGGGCGACCCCAAGCCCAGGGGCGGGCGCGGATGTTGAGCTGGGTGGTCGCCATGGCGGTGACGTAGGCGATCTCATCGGGGTCGGCGAAGGTCTGTCCGGCCAGGGCCTGGCGGCGGAAGATGCGCCACCAGGCTTCCTGCAGGTTGAGCCGGCAGGCGCCTTTGGGGATGAACACCTGCTGGATCCGCGGATGCTCGGTGAGCCATTCGCGGGTGGAGACGCTGTTGTGGCCGGACAGGTCGTCGGTTGGCTAGGACGGCTTCAGCTGGACCCAGTTGAACGGCTTGGGTTCTAAAGGTGGTCGCAACACCTGCCCCCAAGGGGTGTTGCCATGACCAAGCCGTTTCGCCGGCCTAAGAAGCGTGGACCCGTCTGTTGATCACTAGGTGAAAATGTGGCGGCTTGAAATGGCCCCACCCTGACCGGTCGGTGTTCTGTGCTACCGAACCTTGAGTGGTTCGACAGACCCTCAACCAGGGTTGATATCCCGTTGCCACTGGTCGGCCTGGCCGAGCACGCGCATGCCGACAGCCTCATAAACACCCGTGGCGTTCGTATCGTTTGCGCTGTCAACATCGACACCGACCATGTGGCGACCACATGCCTTTAGCTCGGCGAACGCGGTGAGCAGAAGGCAGCGGGCCAATCCTCGCCCTCGGTAACGCTGCTCGGCGCCCAGCCAGGCGATCCAGCCGCGGTTCGGCTGCGAGCGGGCGATCAGCCCAGCCGCTGGGGTTCCCTCGACCTCGGCGATCCACCACAGGCTGGGATCGTGACCGTCTCGCTGTTGTTGATCGGCCCAGAACTCCTCGAACGTTCGACGGTGGTGGTTCCAGTGTCCGCTCAGCGCTTCCTCCAGCACCGCGTGCAGGCGGCGCCGATCGTCGTCACCAGCCGCGATCCGAATCTCGGTTCCGGCCGGCAGCTGCGGAAGGGAGGGCCGCTCGCCGTTCAAGTCGATGATCAGGCGGCTGTAACGACGGACAACGTGCCAGCCATGATCTTGGAGCGCGGGCGTGGCGAGAGCTTGAGGCATCTGGAAAAGCGTGACGCTCTCACGCTCTCGGCCTGCTGTCGCGGTCTGTTTGTGTGCCCATTCCTCGATCTGCCGCAGTAGCGCATCGGTCAGGGAGTCCGGGGCGACGGGTGACACTCCAAGGTGCGCGCGGAGCCGGTCGGCGTGCGGAGCGGGATGGAGCGCGGCAAAGCCGAGGATGTCACCGTCCTTCTCATATACGCGGCTACGTCGCTCCAGATCCAGCTCTGGCATGATCAGGATCTGCCGGATGTCGGCCTCGTTGGTCTCTGCACGTCCGATCTCGGCCAGCTCGATCGCCTGGAACAGCTCCGTCAGGGCTGTCAGGTCGTTCATCATCGCGGCGCGTATCTGCATGCCGGGACTGTCCCAAGGCAAGCGGCGCGCGGCAACATCTTTCCGGATGCAGGCCTGTCATGCACAGCGCGGGATACGCCCCCACCTCCGCGATCTCCCCCAATCGCCCTTCTGGCCGCACACGTCCCCACTACTCGAACTTCGGTGGCATGAGACAGTCGGCTGCTGGGTGATCGTGCGGTCTTTGGTCTCGGGGGCCGCCGCCCCCGAACCCCTGCCACGCGAGGGCATCGCCCGCCCGCCGGGCGCGATGGCGGACGGGGAGTGGGGTGGGCGATGCCCTCGCCTCGATGCGCGGGGCAGGACGGTATCGGGGTTCGCCGTTGTGCTGTGCCTTGGTGCGGGCCGCTCGCCGGCTTCTTCACCGGGCCCGTCCGCTTCGTCGCCGCCGTGCCACCCATCCTGGGCGCGGCCTGGATCAACCAGCCGGCAGCCGTCATACGAACACCTGTCTTAACAATCTTGACAGGTTCCGGAGCGCGCCGCGCGTCACGGAGGGAATTCCGCGAACGTCGGACACGACAGAAACATCGGCGTCCCGGAGCGGCTTAGGAACTCCGCCGACGGGCGGCGTCAGCCTCGCCCAGCAGCGTCAGCAAGGCGTCGAGCTCCGCGTCGGCTCCGACGTCGACCGGCACCTGCTGGCTGCGTCGAAGCAGCGCCTTGGCGTAGCGGACAGCCGGTTCCGGGTTCCCGGCGATGCCCCGAGCCAACTCGACGGCGGCCGCCGGCAGGTCCGCGGCCGGGGTGACGCGCAGGGCAATCCCGTACTCCACCGCCTCCGCGGCCGTCAGGCGACGTCCGGACAGGACGAGCTCGCACGCACGCGCGTAGCCGACCAGGCGCGGAAGCCGCTGGGTGCCGCCCCCACCCGGGACGAGGCCACGGGTAACCTCGGGCAGTCCGATCTGCGCATGGTCCGCGACCAGACGTATGTCACAGGCGAGCGCCATCTCAAGCCCGCCGCCGAGGGCGAACCCGTTGATCGCGGCGATCGTCGGCTGGGGTAGCTCGGCGAGCTGCTCGATATCCCGGCTGCGCCGCATGCGGTCGCGGCGAGAGACCGGATCCTCCGGGCTGCCCGCCTCCTTAAGGTCCATGCCCGCGCAGAAGAAGCGGTCGCCCGTGCCGGTGAGGATCACCGCCCGCACCCCGCGGTCGGCCACGACCGCTCGCCATAGCGAGGCCAGTTCGTCGCGCATGACCTGGTTGCGCGCGTGAGCCGCCTCCGCCCGGTCGAGCCGGACCGTGAGCACCCCCGACTCGAGCTCTGTGCGCACAGTCGTCCCGCAGGCCCCGGGGACCATGTCCGTCACGATCCGGAAGGGGAGCGGATCTCCCCGTCGTCGCCGTATTCGTAAATTCCCCGCCCGCTCTTGCGTCCGAGCCGGCCCGCCGCAACGAGGTTGCGCAGGCCCACGGTCGGGCGGAAGCGCTCCCCCAGGGTCTCGGTCAACGACTCGAGCACGCGCAGGTAGGTGTCGAGGCCGTTGCGGTCTCCCAGCTCAAGGGGACCGATCGGAAAGTTGAGCCCAAGGCGCAGCGCCCTGTCGATGTCCTCGGCGGTGCCGACGCCCTCCTCCAGCATGCGCAGGCACTCCAACCGCACGATCGCCGAGATCCGCGAGGTCAGGAAGCCAGGGCTGTCCTTCCGGCAGACAACCGTCTCCTTGCCCAGAGAGGTCGCGAAGCGGCAGGCCGCCACGACCACGTCGTCGCTGGTCTGCAGGCCGGGCACCACCTCGACCAGGCGCATGAGCACCGCGGGGTTGAAGAAATGCAGGCCGATGACACGTGCCGCCCCGTCGCCGACGGCGCTCGCGATCGAGGTGATGGAGAGCTGCGAAGTGTTCGTGGCGAGCACGGCGTCGGGCTTTGCGGCGGCCGCCGCCTCGACGAGCACGGCCTGCTTGACCTGCAGCGCCTCGACGACGGCCTCGACGACGAGGTCGGCGTCCGCCGCCGCGTCACCGAGCGTCGTGCAAAGCCGCAGCCGACTCAGGGCCTGCTCACCTTCCTCGGCGGCGAGTCGTCCCTTGGCGACCAGCTTCTCAATGCTCGCGTTGATGCCTTCGCGGGCACGCTCCAACTGCTGCGGCGTCGCGTCGTACAGGGCGACGTCGTACCCGGCCGTCGCGGCTAGCTGGGCGATGCCAGAACCCATGATGCCGGCGCCGACAACGGCAACCCGGCGGATGTCGCGTACTGGTGTCATGACGCGAGAATAGCAATGTTCTCAACGTTTTTGTTGAAATTCTTGCGAGTCGGCGCTACGTTACCGATGTGGATGAGCCTGAGCTGATCGTGCGCACCGACGAGGCGGGGATAGCCCAGCTAATCCTCAATCGCCCAAACGAGCTGAACGCCTGGACCTACTCGCTCGAGTCCGCGTTCTTCGCGGCCCTCGACGCCGCGGCGGTCGACCCGGCGGTTCGGGTTGTGGTCGTCACCGGCGCGGGCCGCGGTTTCTGCGCAGGGGCGTCGTTTTCGCTGCTCGGCAACGGTTCGGCGATGGAGCGCCCGGACCGGGCCCGGCGGCGACGGCTGTGCGAGCTGACCGAGTTCGCCAAGCCGGTGATCGCGGCGATCAACGGGCCGGCAGCCGGCCTCGGCTTAGCCCTCGCCCTGTCGTGCGACGTCCGGTTCGCCGCTGCCGAGGCGAAGCTCACCACCTCGTTCGCGCGGCTGGGTCTCGTCGCGGAGCACGGGGTCTCCTGGCTACTCCCCCGCGTGGTTGGCTTTGCTCGTGCAAACGACCTGCTGCTCTCCGGTCGGACCCTGACCGGCACCGAGGCCGCCGAAATGGGCCTGGTGAACAGGTCGGTCGAGAGCGGCGCGTGTCTGGAGGAGGCGATGGCGTACGCACGCATGCTTGTCGCCACGGGATCTCCGGCCAGCTGGGCGACGATCAAGCGTCAGCTACTCAACGCGGATCGCCAAACCCTGTCCGTCGCCTACGAGGAGGCGATGATCCTGATGGAGCCTGCCCTGGCGTCGGCCGACCATAAGGAGGGTGTCCGGGCCTTCCGGGAGAAACGATCTCCGCAGTTCGCTCCCCTGTCCTCGAAGCATCCCGTATGACCTGTAGGTCGTCCTCGAAGCATCCCGTATGACCTGTAGGTCATAGTGGGTCTGGATATCGAGGAAACCCGGCGACACCACCAGGCCGGTCGTGTCAACGACCGCGGTGAGCGGTCTTGCCTGCCTCCTTCGCGTTTCCCAGGAAAACGATTCGCCCACCCGCGGCGCCGACATCGCCCTGCCAAGGCGGCACACCGGTCCCGTCGACGACCGTCCCGCCGGTGATCAACACGTCATGCATCATCGCTCCACGGCATCGACATCCGCGGCCCGGCCGCCGCCACGCTCGTCATCGAGGGCCGGTCCGACACCCGATGGCATCGGCGCCGGGCGAAGTACCACCTACCATCGACGCGGACGTACCAGTCCCGATATTGCAGCATGCACCACTGTCGACCATCGAGGACCGATTCCACTTCAGCGCGGCAGTACACGATGCCGCGCGCGTGATCGGCGTCGTCGAAGTCGACAGTGTGGTTGCCGAGGAACCGATCGTACGGTCGCGGCTGCCGCAGAACGCTGCCGAGGTAGGACTCGAATCCGTCATGGCTGATCTCGTAGAGAACGACACGCACATCCGGCGCGAACAGGTCGGCCAGGGCATCTATGTCGCCCGAGGAGACCGCCCGCGCATAGCGGTGCGGCAACTGCTGAATCGCCGTCAGTGACCCAAGAAGGTCCGTGCGTTCCGTCACTTGTGCCTCCGTCTTGCAACTGCTGGATCGTCCTGGTGACTCGGACTCGACCAATCGTCACCGCGAGCGGGCGCCCGCCATCTACCCGAACACTGACCGGCTGTCGGTCACCGCCGACTGTGGCGGCTCCAACGGGTACCGGCACTCCGCCTGAAGGACGACGATCACTCCCGCGGATTCCAGACGGTCCTGAACCACGTCGGCGACCTGCGACGTGAACCGCTCCTGCACCTGCGGGCGCTTGGCGTACAGGTCGACCAGCCAACCGGCTTGGACACGGTTACGGCAAATCCAGTCACAGCCACTCCGCAGTTGCGACTGCCGGACGCCGGCTCCATCGCTCGATTCAGACCCTGCCGTGGAGCGCGTCACGCCCTCACGGCACCCCGCACAGCCATCGGCGTCATCAATCTATGGCAAGTCAACTCAAACGTCAACGATTACGTTGAATGCATGGTCGCGAGCAGCCAGCTGATCCGTACCGGGCTGCTCGCGGAGCGATCGGGACACTTATCGACGATCACGTTGATAACCCTGCAGCCAAGGCGTAGGGTCGGTGCATCCGCCGTTACAGGAGAGCCGCATGTCTGAAGCCGTTGGTTCGGGTTGAGTGCCCGGTTCACCCACAGCAGCCGAACGTCGACGTGCGGCGCGTAGGCGCGCAGCTCCCAGCCCAGGAGCAGGATGCCGAGCAGGCAGGCGAGGGCGATCCAGTTCGGGTTGGCGAGGGATTCGACGAAGACCAGCAGGGCCGACAAGGCGCCAGAGAACAGCACAATGCCAACGACATCGAATGCAACGAGGACGCAGCGGACCGTTCCGACACAGGGGGTCGCGGGGAATCCCGACCCCGGTGAGCACGAACTCGATCATCGCCAGGGGCAGGGACCGTGGCTCGAGGTCGTCCTGCAGCACGAGAGCCACGGGCGGCTGTTGCATCTGCGGACGAAGCCGCGCTCGGGGTCGGCTACTTGCCCCGCCCGACGACGATTCCCGCCAGCACTGTCTCGGTCATCCCGTCAGCGATGTCCTCGGCGCTCAGCGCACCGTTCGGGACGAACCACCGCGAGGTCCAGTTCAGCATGCCGACCAACAGCTTGGCGAACACCTTCGGGGGTAACGAGATTTGAAACTCGCCTCTCGCCATGCCATCCCGCACGGTGGACTCGAATAGATCCTCCGTAACGCGGCCGGACCCGATCAGCTGCTGGTTCAGGTGTTGGTCGATGACGGCCTGGCCGGCACCTTCCTGAAAATAGATGTAGAGCTGCGGGTAGTGGCGCTCATACGCCCGCATCACAGTGCGCATGGCCTCCAGGAGCCGCTCTTGCGGCGGAAGATCCGCACCGGCGATCCTCTCCAGGCCTTCGACCATCTCTGTCACACCGTCGTGGATCGCCTCGCGGAAGATCGCAAACTTGTCCGGGAAGTAGTAGTACACCGTGGCGCGATCCAGACCGGCCTCCCGCGCGATCGCCTCGACGGTGGTGCCGCTCAAGCCGTTTCGGCCTAGCACCACGGCAGCCGCCTTCAGGATCTCCTCCCGCTTCGCTCCGTATCGCGCCCGGTCCTTTCGCTGGGCCGCCGCCTCACGCTTCATCGCGAGCGTGGTAGCCGGCCCCTTGCTGGTTCCAGTCGGCTTGGGCTTTTCGCTCATTGGGGCCTCCAGCCGGTTGAACGGTGTCGAAGAGCCTTCATGTCCGCGATTCTTCCACGGGTCTTGGCTAGCCGCGATCTTTCGTGATCTTCGTGTGATCGGCTGAGGCGTGATTTCGCTTCCTGGTCAGCGTGGTGGCCCGGCTGTCGCGCCGGGTGAGCGGGGTTCCACGGGCCCGTGGATGTCCTTTCCTGTTCGGTGGGGTGGCTTGGCGCTGGTCAGGGTGACGCCGGCAGAGCTTGCAGACGTGTGACGGCGGTGATGATCTGCGTGGCCCAGGGCCATCGGGCGGCGATGCGGAGCCGGAGTCGTCGGCCGCCGCGGACCAGGCGCCCGGCGACGGCGATGCCGCAGCTTCAGATCGGCGAGCTGACCTTGCTTGGTGTTGGTGACAAAACAGGTGAAGCGCAGCCGTGCACCGGGGTGCGGGCGCTCCCTGCGGACGATGACGCGCATGCCCTTGGGCCGGGAGGTCAGGTTCGCCAGGCCGGTGATCTCGGCGATCCAGGCGCCTGGTCTTACCTGCCCCTCGGCGTCGTAGGCGGGTGTCCAGGCGCCGGCGGGTAAGCGCAAGATCGCCTCACCGATGTCGTCGGTGACGGTGAAGCCGATGGAGTACTTCAACCACCGGCCCGGACGCGTCAGCCAGGTGAGGAACTAATGAGTGCCGCCGCCTGAGCCGGTGCGGATCAGGGTCTGACGGCGTCGGGTTCTGGGCAGTTGGGCCAGGGCCAAGACGGTGGCGTCGGCTCCGGCCTCGTCACACCGGTGATCTCCCGGATGCTCGTCGGGCTCGGCGTGTCAACCGGCCGCCCGTCGGCCATGGTGCTCATCCGCCGGCGCGCTCAGATGAGGGACTGGGCCCTGCGCCACGTGCGGTCATGATGGCGCAGGGCTACGCCGCGCACAGCGGGAGGCCAGGCGTGGTCACGGTGCCCCAGGGTCCCGGCCTGACCGACACCGCCACCGCGCTCGTCGAGCTGGTTCGTATGAAACGCTCGCTACCGCCCAGTGAACCGCGCGATGGCAGCCGCCGAGTCCGCGTATGCCGACAGATGCTGGGTGTAGTCCTGCTCGGCCCGGTACGCGGCCTCCAACGGGAGCGTGTCCGAACGCAGGACCGACGCCTTCGCCATCCGGATCGCGACGGGGCTCTTCCCGGCGATCTCCTTCGCGAGCGCCCGCGCATCGTCGAGCAGGCGGTCCTGCGGGACGACGGAGTCGAGGCCGCCGAGGCGGTACATCTCCTGTGCCGACACCCGCTCCCCGGTGTAGATCATCCGGCGCGCCCGGCCGGGTCCCACCATCCACTGCGCGAACGACGCGGCGCCGAGCACACCGACGTCGATCTCGGTCAGGGCGAAGAAGGAGCGTTCGGACGCGATGACGATGTCGCTCACCGCGGCCAAGGCGAGACCGGCGCCGATCGCCGCGCCGTTCACGGCACAAATGACCGGCACGGCGCAGCGCCGCACCGCCCAGAACGCCTCCCTGGTAGCCCGGTACGGGTCCCCCACGTCGACGGGCGACGGCTCGGACCGCTCGACCGCGAGGTCCTTGATGTCCCGGCCGGCGCAAAAGGCCCGCTCCCCCGCGCCAGTGAAGACGACGACGGACACGTCCGTCCGATCGCCAAAGGCGCCAAACACCTCCGCGATCTCGCGATAGGTCGTACGGGCCAGCGCGTTCACCGGCGGCCGGTCGAGAACCACCTCGGCCACGCCGTCTTGCACGCTCACCCTCAGGTCGCCTGCCATTCCCCGTCCCACCCTTCGACTCTGGCCGTGGTCTGGGCCAGCATAGGAGCCATCGATCCAAAAGTAAACACAGTCGTTGAAAATAGCGATTTAGCCCGACAGGTATCCGCCCCGGACGAACATCCGCGGCGCGGTGTCCCGCTCGACCTCCAGCGCACGCACCCGACCGGCACAGATATCGCGATCCCCGCCGCCGTGTACTGCCGCCACGTCGCACTCGAAGCAGGCCGGCACCCGTCCGACCGGGGCTCGCCGCCGGCCGCCGACGTCCGGTCGAGGCCGTCGAACTTCGGTGCGCCGGACCGGGCACCGACAGCGTCCATGCCCCAAGGCCAAGCCCCAACCAAGTAGCCCAACAGTTACGTTGACTACCTGTCTTGCGGTTTGGCGCACCGGTGAACGCATCGGCACCGGCTTGAGGAGGTTCGCTTGTTCGTCCACGAAGCCGTAGCCGCCCCGCTCCCGGACGCCGGGGTCGGCACCATGTTCGGCCTGATCAGCGACGCGAACCTCTACATGGTCAACAGCTTCGCGGAAGCCTACGGCGGCCGGTACGTCTCCGTGATCCACGAGGCCGGGGCGATCATGATGGCGCAGGGCTACGACCACGCCCTCTCCGAGTGCGAGCGGCTGTCCGCAGGAGGGCGGGGCAGATGCCTGGTCAGTCGTCCCTGCTGCTCGGTCCGCGCCGGGACCGCGCCGTCAAAGCTGTCGAGGGGTCACCGCAGCATCGCGCCGCCATCGATGGGCAGCACGGTCCCCGTGATGTAGCGGGCACCCTCTGAGCAGAGCCAGAGGCTCGCGTTCGCGGCGTCCCCCGGCTCGATGCGCTTCATGTTCATCGCCGGCTTGTACACGACCGCTTTGCCCATCTGGGCACGCATAGCGTTCACCGACTCGTTCTCGATCATCGGGGTCGCCACCCCGCCGGGGGCGATGGCGTTGACCCGGATGTCGAACGTGCCCAGCATCAGCGCGTAGGCACGCATCATGCCGATGACAGCGTGCTTGGCAGCCATATACGCGAGGTATCCGGTGGACGTGAACCGGTAGTCGTCGAGCATCGCCGCCATACCGGCCAGCGAGCTGGTGATGATGATCGAACCGCCGTTGCCCGCCTCGATCATGGCGGGCAGAGCCACCTCGACCGTGTGGTAGGTGCCGAGAGCGTTGACGTCGAGCGTGTCGGTCCACGCTTGCGGCGTGTTGTAGTGCTCGCCGGTCCATGAGAAGACTCCGGCGTTGCAGAGGACGTAGTCGAGTCGCCCGAATCGGTCGACACCGGCGTCGACAGCCTGCTGCAGCGCGGCCCGATCCCGAACGTCGGCACGGGCAGCGAGGATGTCGCCGCCCGCCTGCTTGACCAGTCGCTCCGTCTCCTTGAGGTCCTCGGAAGTGTCGAGCGAGTAGCCGACCGTGCTGATCGACTCGCAGAGGTCGACGGCGATGACGTTCGCGCCCTGCTCCGCGAAGAGCACCGCCGCAGCGCGCCCCTGCCCTCGGGCGGCACCTGTGATGAAGACAACCCGGCCGTCATGCATGCCCACGACTCGCTCCTGTCTGGATCCGGCTGATGGGCAGAGCTTAAAAACCCATCCGCAACTTCGTCAACTTAAATGTTGATAAACTTACCCGCACCCACCGGCGACAAGGCTTCCAGGAGCCGCCTGGTCATCCGCAACCTCGAATCACCGATGCAGATCGGCCCGTTGAACTGCCGTGACGCCCCGGACGGACACGATCCGATATGCGGAGCGGCAGTTCCCGGTCGCCCAAAGGGCACGGGCGACATGGATGAAAAATGATCAATAAATCTGTTGAAGGGGGCCTGGAGGCGCAAGCGCACGGCCCGCCGTCGACAATCCGCGCCATGACCGACCGGAACGGTCAGGCCGCGATCCCGAGCGATTAGGCGGAGGCGCACACTCTGGCCCGCCGACACCTAAAAACTATCAACAGAAACGTTGACGATTTTCGAAGGGGGGCGTAGGTTGGGCTGCAGCGGCCGACGGCGAGGTGCCCGAGCAGGGTCCTCGCTACGCCGGACCGAGCATGCTCGTCGCGCTGAAGCGCCTTCCGACCCTCGAGGTGTGGATGAAACTCCCGCTCCTGCATGCGGGTGCGTTACCCGCAGAGCACCACGACCTCCGCTGCGAGGTTCGCGAGTTCCTAGCGGAGGAACTCACTTCCGGTGGCTTCACCCCGCGATGCGACAGCTGGCTCGCCGGGTTCGACGCTCAGTTCAGCCGGCGGCTCGGCCGTCGCGGCTGGATCGGTACAACCTTTCCGAAGGAGTACGGCGGAGCCGGCGCCGACCCGACCGCCCGCTTCGTGATCGCCGAGGAACTGCTCGCCGCCGGGGCGCCGGTGGCCGCGCACTGGGTGGCGGACCGTCAGTCGGGACCCTCGATCCTGCGTTTCGGCACCGAGACCCAGCGGGAGCGGTACCTCCCCGGAATCGCACGAGGGGAGCTGTTCTTCGCGATCGGCATGAGCGAGCCCGACGCGGGATCCGACCTCGCCTCGGTCCGTACCCGCGCCCAGCGCGTGGACGGCGGCTGGGTGGTCACGGGAACCAAGGTCTGGACGAGCCATGCCCACCACGCCCACCACATGCTGACCCTGGTCCGCACCAGCCCAGCGGACCCGGCGCGCCGGCACGCCGGACTCAGCCAGTTCATCGTCGACCTCACCGCATCCGGCGTGGAGTGCAACCCGATCCGGCTCATCAGCGGTGCGCACCACTTCAACCAGGTCGTGCTGACCGACGTGTTCGTCGCCGACGACCAGGTGCTGGGCACGATCGGGGACGGCTGGGCCCAGGTCACCCACGAGCTGGCGTACGAGCGCTCCGGCCCCGAGCGCATCTTGAGCACCTACCCGCTCCTCGAGGCGGCGCGCCCTGCGTTGTCCCGCACCGCCGAGGGCAGGCGGCTGATCGGCCGGCTGAGCGCCGAGCTGTGGACCCTGCGTGCGATGTCAATCGCGGTGACAGCCGAGCTGCAGGCAGGCCGAGCCCCGACCGTCGAGGCGGCCATGGTGAAGGATCTCGGAACCCGGTTCGAGCAGGACCTCGTCCACGCTGTCGCCGAGGCGCTGGCGATCGAGCCCGATCCCGAGGCCCACGGCACGCTCGCGGGCATTCTCGCCGGGGCGTTGCTGCAGGCGCCCGGATTCACCCTCCGCGGTGGTACCAACGAGATTCTTCGTGGAGTTGTCGCAAAGGCGGTGGTCGGACGATGAACACGGAGGAGAGACGGGACCTGCACGAGGCTGTCGTCGGTGTATGCGGGGAACCCGCCGCCGACGGCTGGCACCCGGAGGTCTGGAGGGCTCTCGACGAGATCGGCGTGACAGCGCTGCCTGTCTCGGAGGAGGCGGGGGGCGGCGGTGCCGGACTGAGCGCCGCGACCACCGTTCTCATCGCTCTCGGGTCGGTGGCGGCGTCGGTACCTGCGGTCGAGACGGGTCTGCTCGCCGGCTGGTTGCTGGATCGTACCGGCGCGGAGCTGCCTGGCGGCGTCCTGACGGCGGCTGTCGCCGATGGCCTGGAGATTCGTCCGGTCAACGACGGGTGGCTGGTTTCCGGGACCGTCACGCGCGTCCCGTGGGCACGCTGCGCGGACCGGGTCGTGCTGCTCAGCCCCCTTGACGGGGGGCACTGCGTCGTTGTCGTGCCACTCGCGGGAGCCGAGATCCGTCCTGGCGTCAATGTCGCGTGGGAGCCCCGCGACGACGTAACGCTCTCCTCGCACCTGGTCCCGGCCGGCGACCTGCACCGCGTCGAGAGCGCGGACGGACTCGCCGCCGACTTCTCGAGGCGGGCGGCGTTCGGGCGCGCGGCGCAGATGGCCGGTGCGGCGCAGGGGGTGTACGAGCGCGCGGTCCGCTACGCCGGGCAGCGACACCAGTTCGGTCGCCCACTCGCCGCGCTCCAGGCGGTGCAGCAGCAGCTTGCCGAGCTCGCGGCCGAGGCGAGCGCGATGACCGTCGCGGTGGAGGCGGCGGCGAGCGCGGTCGATCAGGATCCTGCTGAGGATTGGCCACTCGAGGCTGCGCGGGTCCGTGTCGCCGAGGGCGCACGAACGGTCGCGGCCATCGGCCACCAGATCCACGGAGCGATCGGGTTCACCGACGAGCATCCCCTCCATCTCCTCACGACCCGCCTGTGGGCATGGCGCGAGGAGTACGGCAATCAGGCGACATGGTGCGATCGGCTCGGCACGGAATTGACCTGGAAGGACGGTACATCGCTATGGCAACGGATCACGGGGTAGCCTCCGATGAGGGGATCACCTACCAGGTCCTCGGGGCAGTCGGCCTGATAAGGATCGATCGTCCGGCCCGGCTGGGGGCCTTCACCTGGGCGATGATCGACCGGTGGGCCGAGGCGCTCGTCTCCGCCCGCCATGACGACAGCGTGCGGGCCGTGGTCCTCACGGGCACGGGCAAGGGTTTCTGCACCGGTGTCGATCTCGACGATCTGGCCTCCGTGGGTGAGCACCCGATCGACAGCAAAAGGATGCTGACCGACCGGGTCCACAAGGTGGCTCGCGCGGTCGAGGACCTCGACAAGCCACTGATCTGTGCGGTCAACGGCCTTGCCATCGGCGCAGGCATGGACATGGCCCTCATGTGCGACATCCGGCTCGCTGCGGAGTCTGCCCGCTTCAGCGAAGGTTACATCCGCGTCGGCCTCGTCCCCGGCGACGGCGGCGCCTATTTCCTGCCTCGCCTGGTCGGCACAGCGAAGGCTCTTGAACTACTGTGGACGGGCGACTCGATCTCGGCGCAGGACGCCTGCGCCATGGGTATCGTCAACCGGGTCCATCCCGACGACGAACTCCTCGACGAGGCTCTCGCACTGGCCAACCGCATCGCTGAGCAGAGCCCGATCGCGGTTTCGATGATCAAGCGGGCGGTGTACCAGTCGTTGCGCTCGGACCTCCGCACGAGCCTCGACCTGATCTCCTCGCACCTCGCCGTCGTGCAGTCGACCGAGGACTACGCCGAGGCGATGAGTGCCTTCCGCGACCGTCGGCCGCCGGTGTTCAAGGGGCGGTGACCCCCGTCCAGGGGGCGCGAACCGAGGGCGCCAATCTTTCCACGATCGTGTTTAAAGTCGCCGACGTCGATTCGGCCGCATGTGTGTCACGGACCTGCGCGAGTTACGAGCCGCTCGTAGTCGTCGGCGAGCGCAAAGGCGGGTCATGGGCTTCATCGATCTCGATTCGCACGTCCTGGAGGTTCCCGAGACGTGGAACTTCCTCGCCCCTAAGTGGTCACGTTCGTAAATCCTTCGGGGGTTACCCGACGAGGTCGAGTACGGCAAGCCGATGGTCGCAGTCGGCGTGCTGCTGGAGGTTGGACTCTTTCTGTTCGTGCCGCTCGACCCGGGTCGGCAGGTCCTCGAGGCCGGCCGGGGTGAACTTCCATCTGAAGGGCCGGGCGGTCGCCGCTCGAAGGCGATGAGGCGGTCTTCGACCCGGTCAAGGCCGGTGAAGTCGTTGGGTGTGAGGGCCTTGCGCTGCACGATGGAGAAGAAGGTCTCAGCGGGGGGCTCCGGCGCATTGCTGCGCCGGAGCCCCCTCGGCCCAGTAGTCGGTCAGGGCCGGGTCAGTTATGCAGGACCCGCCGGCGGAGGAGCCGGCGTGTCGGTCCCGGTTTCCTGAGCTTGACGGGGCCGGAGTCGGCGGCGGGCGGCGCCGACGACCCGGACGAGCACACCGCGAGTACGACGAACACCGCGAGGAGCACGCGGACCTGCCTCATTGCAGTCACCGACTTCCGTCTCCGGGGGAACACGCCGGTGGTCGTGCCTGCGGTCGGACCGCCGGGGCGGCCCGTCATCGCAGAGCGACGACGACCTCGTCGCCCTCGACCGTGAACGTCGTGTCCAGTCCCACGCCCGCGGTGACCTCCTCGATGTACTCGAGGACCTGCCTGAAGCCCTTGTCGTCGCGGCCCTGGACGACGGGCTGAGCCCGCTTGTTGATCACGACCGGTCGGAACGATACTCGGGCGACCCTTTTGTCGACAATGTCGACCTGGCCGATCATGGACAGCACCTGGTCCGGCGAGATCGTGTACGGGTGGTACCACTCGTCGTACTCGGTCGGTTCCAGGATCGACTGGTGGCTGCCGATGAGGTGGTCGAACTCGGCGTTGCGGGCCCGGGCCTCCTCGATGAGCCGGCGTGGGTTGTCGAAGCAGAAGTTGCCGAGGCTGTGGAAGATCGGCTTGCCGGCGTAGACCTCGATCGCCTTGATGACGTGCGGGCCGTGGCCGATGACGATGTCGGCGCCGGCGTCGATGGCGGCGCGCGCCACGTCGTACTCGTAGTCCGGGATGACGCCCTTGACCAGGTGGATGCCCCAGTGAAACGACACCGCGAGCACGTCGCAGCGCTGCTTGGCGGCCCGGATGTCAGCGGTCATGGCGGCCAGGTCGTCCTTCACCGGGAACGTCAGCACCCGCGGTGCCGTCCCGGGCTGGTAGTCGACCTGCTCGTAGTGGGTGTGCGCGCGCATCGGCGCCACCCCGACCCGCGACGGCCCGGCCTCGTAGTTGGGCCGCAGCAGCGAGCAGTAGGCGAGGAACCCGACGGACGTGCCGTCGCGCTCGATGAAGGCCGGCGTGCGCGCCTCGGCGTTGTCCGCCCCGGCGCCGACGACGGCGAACCCCTCCCCGCGCAGCGCCTCGATCGTCTCCAGCAGCACGTCGGGCCCCAGGTCCATGGCGTGGTTGCTGGCGCAGGAGATGACGTCGTAGTTGCCCAGCTTCAGCGCCGCGACGTTCTCCGGCCGGGTGATCTCCGTCCAGCCGACGGCGGGGATCGTGTCCTCGGTGGTGCTGTAGAGGCGCTCGTTCTGGGCGAACACGACGTCGTAGCCGGCCAGCACGGGCCCGGCGAACGCGTAGCCGCTCTCGGGCTCGCGGCGGAAGGCAGCAGTGTCGCCGACGGCAGCGAGCCGCACGGTGGACTTCTCGGTCACAGGTCTCGTTCCTCCTCTTGGTTGATCCCTCACCGGAACATCACCGGCGCGCCGAGGTACCCCTCACGGAGCACCGCGACGACGCGTTCGGGCTCTCCGGCGAGCTCGAACGTGGTGAACCGGCGCAGCAGGGCGGACAGCAGCGCGGCGGCTTCCTTGCGGGCGTAGGCCGCGCCGATGCACACGTGGGTGCCGAACCCGAACGAGGCGTGCTGGCGCCGCGGCACGGTCACGTCGAACACGTCCGGGTCTGCGAACACCTCCTCGTCGCGGTTGGCGGAGTCGTAGGCGAGGTAGACCCGCTGCCCGGGCCGCAGCGCGACACCGCGGATCTCGGTGGGGCGCACCACGGTGCGGACGAAGCCGCGGGCCGGGGTGATCCACCGCAGCGCCTCCTCGACGGCCCGGTCGACGAGCCCGGGGTCGGCGCGCAGCGCGGCGAGCTGGTCGGGACGGCGGGCCAGCTCCACGACCATGCCCGACAGCAGCGACCGGGTGGTGTCGTTGCCGGCGCCGAGCACGGTCTGCAGGAACGTCACGACGTTGGCCTCGGTGACGACGGTGCCGCCCTCGCGGGGCGCCACCAGCAGCGAGGTCAGGTCGTCGCCGGGGTGGGCGCGCTTGCGGCGCATCTGCTCGCGCAGGTAGTCGCCCAGCGGCGCGAACTGCGCGTAGACCTCCTGCAGCTCGCCCGGGCGCAGCGGGTAGGACAGCCGCTCCATCCCGTCGCTCCACCGCCGGACGTCGTCGACGTCGGTGGCGGGCAGCCCGAGCAGGTCGAGCATGACCAGGATCGGCATCTGTGCCGCCAGCGGCACCCAGTCGACGACCGCGCCCGGCTCGACGCGGTCCACGACGGACACGGCGATGTCGCGGATCCGGGCCTCGCGGGCGGCGACGGCGCGGGCGGTGAACGCGGGCGCCAGCACCTTGCGCAGCTCGGTGTGCCGGGGCGGGTCGGTGTAGGCGAGGAACTCCCCGCCGTCGGCGAACATGCCGCTCGCCGGCGGCTGGCCGGCCGCGTTGTCGAGCCGGATGCCGTGCGCGACCGAGAAGTCCTCGGGGTGACGCGAGGCGTGCCGGACGTCGTCGTAGCGACTGAGGACCCAGGTGTCCAGCGGCGTGTGGTGGTGCACCGGGTCCTCCCGGCGCAGCCGCGCGAACACCTCCGCGGCCTCGTAGGTGTGAAAGTGCGGGTCGTTGAGCCGGACGGCCTCGTCCAGCGTGCGCAGCGCGGCGGTCACCGTCGTCACCGGACCGGTGTGGCGGACGCGTCGCTGATCAGCTCGGTGTCGACGAGCTTGTCCAGCGGGATGTTCTGGTCGTAGGCCAGCTGGCCGCGGGACCGGAAGAACGTCTGCATCTCGTCGATCGCCTGCGCCGACAGCGGCAGCCCGGGCGCGAACGTCGGGGCCGGGCACTGCTTGATGACGTCCTCCGGGATGTTGGTCAGCTTCGACAGCAGCGTGACCATGGCCGGGTCGGCGAGGTAGTCGCCCTGCAGGTCGTTGGTGACGGCCCGGTTCATGGCCCGCACGAACGCCGCCCCGGCCTGCCGGTTGTCCTTGGTCAGAGTCGGGCCGACGACGAACGCGCCGCCGCTGACCTGGTAGGCCTTCGACATGTCGCCAATGATCTTGACCTGCTTCTGCGCCAGCAGATTGGCCAGCGACGGGTAGAACCCGAGCATCGCGTCGACCTGGCCGTTGGCCAGCGCCACCGGGGCGTCGGCGAACCCGAGCTTGATGAGCTCGAGGTCGGCGAGGGTGATCCCGTGCTCGCGCAGCATCGTGTCGACCTGCCACACCGCCGACACCGTGTCGCCGCCCGGGATCGCGACCTTCTTGCCCTTCAGCTCCGCCGGATTCCGCATCGGCGAGTCGGCCGGCACGACCATCTCGATCTGGGCCCGCCCGTCGGCCGACGACGTGCCGCCGGAGCCGATCATGGGGGTGTTCATGCCGTTCGCGATGCCGTTGAAGTAGCTGGCGGACAGGCTGCCGAAGTAGCCGTCCATCTGCCCGGCGGCGGTGATCGTCTGCGCATCGGCGCCGCTGGCCGAGACGAACTCGACGTCGAGCCCCTCGTCTTTGAAGTAGCCGCGCTCGGCCGCCACCAGCAGCGGCGCGCTGGTCAGCGAGAACGCCGTCCCGACCTTCAGATGCAGCGGCGGCCCGCCCGGGGCCGGGGCCTGCGTGTCACCGCCCCCGCCCGAGCCGCACGCCGCGACGCCCGCCACGAGCAGGGCGCCGCACGCGACGCCCACAAGCCGCCACAGGGTATGCTTCCTCATTGCAACCTCCGTTTTCCTGGAGCCGCAGCACCGGGCGGGTCACGGCCGCCCGGCCGGCGGCCGGCTATGCCCTCGCGGGCAGGTCCCACTCGACGTCGAGCCCGGTCGCGATCCGGCCCTCCAGCCGGGACAGGCTGGCGCCGATGCAATGGTGCGACGTGTGACCGAATGTGAAGTGCAGCCGGGCCTTGTCGCGGCCCGGGCAGAACGCGTCGGGGTCGTCGAACACGGCGGGGTCGAACTCGGCGCGCAGCGTGGCCTTGTCACCGACGGTGGCGGACATGGTGTTCCTTCCGGCGAGCCGGCCACGCGCCGCACCCGGTCGGGGTGCGGTGTGCGGTGCGGGCGGTGCGGTGCCGGTCAGCCCGGCACGCGGTCGGCCCCGACCACCTGGTCATGGATCGCGCGACGGAACGCGTTGAACTCCGCCGCGCCGGCCGGGACGACCGCGGGCTCGCGCGCGCACGCCTCGCCCCACAGGTGCGACGGCGTCATCTCGTGGGCGTCGACGTCGAGCGTCGCCTCCAGCAGGTCCATCGTCGTTCCGGACAACTCTGCCATCGCCGCCTCCTCGTTGAACCGTCCCGATCGCCTCGACCGCGGACGCCACCGCGACCGACCGCCGCAGCATAAGCAGGGTCGCCGACAACGGTCAACACTAAAGTTGAGGAAGTGCATGTCTATGGCTGACAGCCGTCTAAATTCAGCCAACGTGACCGTTGAGCACCGTGCCGGTGCCGGATAAGGTCGGGGCATGGACACCCCGACGGTCCTCGTCGCCGACGCGAGCGACGGCGTCACGCTGCTGACCCTCAACCGGCCCGGCGAGCTCAACGCCTGGACCTACGAGCTGGAGGCCGAGCTGTTCGGCGCCCTCGACGCGGCCGCCGCCGCGCCCGAGGTACGCGTCGTCGTGCTCACCGGCGCCGGCCGCGGGTTCTGCGCCGGGGCGTCGATGGAGCCGCTGCGCCGCCGTCAACACGTACGAGCCCGGGATGCTCGACCTGACCGACCCGGCCAAGCGCATCGAGGCGATGGACGCGCTCGACATCGACGTTCAGGTGCTGATCTCCACGTTCTACACCGGCATGGAGCTGGACAACCCGCTTGAGGAGGCAGCGCTCGCGCGCAGCTACAACCGGTGGATGGCGGAGAGCCTCCGCGTCCACACCGCCCGCCTGCCGTGGATCGTGCGGCCGCCGCTGCGCATGCTCGAGCGGGCGATAGAGGAACTCTTGGGCTCTAAAGGTGGTCGCAACACCCAGCCCTGAGGGGTGTCGCCATGACCGAGGCGCGTCGGACCCGATCCTCTCCCCCTGTCGCCGACCCACGGCCGGCCCAGCTCCGTGGTCGAGTGGCGGCACGTGCTCGGCCCACTGACCGATCCCGCTCAGCCTGGTGGGGACCGGAAGGGCGCGTGGGTCCGAGAGCCCTGACGATCGCGCCTTCGCCGACCGCACCAGGGCGTGGCGTGCGCACGAGTACGGGTACGCCGCGCTGCAGGCGACGAAGCCGCAGACCCTGGCCTACCGGCGGGGCGGCGTAGCGGCGCATCCTGCCCGCTACGCCGCCGTGTCACGGCGCCGAGCTCAGCGCCCCTCCCAGGCCTCCTTTACCCGGCGCAGGGCGTCGATGTGCTCGTCAACGTCGGTCTTGCGCACGGGGTCCCCTGCCTCCGTCCACTGCACTGGATACGTCGCCGTCCGCAGGTTCAGGTGCGTCGCCCCGAGTTCGGCCCACGCCGCGACCTCGTCGAGCAACGCCTCGGGCTCACGGGGGCCCTGGTAGATCGTACCGACCAGGGTCATCCCGTCCCGACGCCCGAGTTCGTCGACGCGGTCCCAGAACCGCTTCGTGCGATCCACCGACTCGGCCGCCGTGTGGGTCAGGAACCAACCGTCCCCCCGGCTCGCGGCCCGTTCCATCGCGGGATCCGAGTCGCCACCGATGATCAACGGAATGGGCCGTTGGACCGGCATCGGGCACAGGCCCACGGCATCGAGTGTGTCGAACCGCCCCTGGAAGGTGACGGTCTCCTCGGTCCACAGCCGACGCAGCACGTCGATCTGCTCGTCCATCCGCCGGCCGCGGGAACGGAAGTCGGCGCCCATGGCTGCGAACTCGGCATCGTTCCAGCCGACGCCGATACCCAGTCGCACGCGCCCGCCGCTGAGCACGTCTGCGACCGAGGCCTGCTTGGCGATCAGCGCCGTCTGCCGCTGAGGTGCGATCAGGATGCCGCTGGTGAGCGTGATCGAATGGGTCAGCCCGGCCAGGAAACCCATCGCGATCAAGGGCTCGAGGAAGGGGTTGCGGTGGCTGTAGATCGGCTTGCCGGTCTCGAGCGTGTTCGGGTTGAGCGGGCGCCACTCAGTGCGAACCTCGGCGTTGACGCCGACGACGTGTTCGGGGATGAACAGCTCCCCGAACCCGATCTCCTCCAGTCCCTTCGCCCACTCGGCAAGGACGAGCGGATCGGTGCCGAGGTCCTGGGTCGGGTAGGTCGCGCCAAAGGTGAGTGTCTCAGCCATGGTCGGCCACCAGCGACGCGAACCGGGCGCTCGGGAAGGCGATGCACAATGCCTCGGTGCCTGGATCGCCAGTGACCCGCACCGTCTCCCCAAGGTCGGACCAGACGACGGTGTGCCGACCGAAACGCCCGTCCCCGACGGCGATTTCACCGTCGTTCGTGAACAGGCAGTACGTGCGGTCAGCCGGCATCTCGAAGTCGACAGCGGCATCCCACCGGATCTTGGTGATCGTAAGGTCACGCTCGGTGAATCGGCCGAGCGCCTTCGTGGAGAGGCCGTCTCCGTCGCTGACGTACTCGAAGGCATCCGGGTTCATCAGGATGGGATCCGGATAGCGGGGAGCCGGGATCGCGGACGCCGCGGGGCGCCGGTACACGTGCTCCCAGATGGCGTTGAGCGCGTCCTTCGTCTGCGATTCGCCGTTCTCGTCCGTGTAGACGTACTTGCCGTCGCTGAAGACGCCCTTCTCCTTCAGCTCCGCGTACGCCTTGTCGTGCGCAGCGCGGGAGACCCAGGCGTCGCTCCACTGGATCTGGAAGATCGACGCCCCGTCGATCCGTTCCGGCCCGTAGTATGCCCCGGCCGGGAAGTAGGCGATCCAGCCCTCCTCGGTCACCTGGCCGCGCCCGAAGTCCTGGACGCCGGTCATGGAGATCCGGATCTGCTCAAAGTCGTGCCGGTGGCGCGGAGCGGTGAACACGTTCTCTCCGCCCACGTAGTTGTAGCAGTCGGCGGCGTACCCGACGCCGGGCAGGACTTCCCCCTCCCGGACGTACTTGTTCTGCACGTCACCGACGCGCGCGTTCGCGACGACGGTCTTCCAATCCATCTCGTCGGTCGGGATGATCTCCATCCGGTCCGCACCTCTTCTCTTCGATCCTTCGGACATCTGCTGGCTGGAGCCGGGGGTCTAGGCGCAGGCGGTCGCGGCGAGCCCCGGACGTTGTGGCCAAAACCTCGCGGTGTGAGCGGCAGTGGTACGCGTGCACTCCCGTCGATGATCCGAGCCGACGACATCGGCGCGGGACAGTTGGTCGATGTTGGCAGCCAGTGCGTTGCGGATCTTCAACCTGCCCTGCCCGGGCTCGATACCGATCTCGGCGGCATAGATCTCGCCGGCCTCGTCGGGATTCCGCTGGATCGCTGGTGGGCCTCGTTCAGCCCGGCCAGGATGCCTTCCGATTGCACGCGGGCTGTTCTTCACGTAGTCCATCCGCGCGGAGAGGACCGTCGCCTGGAACTCCGGGAGGTGGTCCGCCGCCGAGGCGATCAGCTTGAACTTCGACGGGTCCTTCGCGATCGCCGACGAGGTCGCGCCGGCGACATCGACGTCACCGCCCTCCAGCAGTGCGACTCCCTCACCGAGACCGCCTGCACCGACCCGCTCCGTGGCACCCCCCTGGCCCGCGACAATGTCGCCGGCCTTGACTCCATGCTCCTCGAAGAAGCCCTTCCGCCGTCCGAGGAGCCACGCGGTGACATCGGGCTCTGTCGGCGCGCCGACCGTCACCCGGACCTGCCGGCCATCCTGACCACCATGCGCGCTCAGGGTGAGAACAACGAACGCCGGCACTGCCGTCCGTCCCTCCTGCTTCGTGACCGCCGCCGTCAGACGATGGACCCATCGGCCTTCGACACGCTCCACGCCGCCGTCCAGCCCCCGTCGACCACCAGCGTCTGCCCGGTGATCATCGCCGCAGCCGGCGACAGCAGGAACAGGATCGGCAGGCCGACCTCGCGAGGGTCCGCCGGCCGGCCGAGCAGGATGCGCTCGCGAACCTCCGCGGCGAAGTGTGGCCGCGCGGCCAGCGACATCCGGACCGGATCGGTGAGGGTCACCCCCGGGGCCAGCGCGTTGACCCGGATGCCCGCCCGGCCCCACTCGGTGGCGAGGGACCGGGTCAGGTTGAGCAGGCCCGCCTTCGCGGCGCTGTAGGGGGCCCGCCCATGGCTGCCGAGGATCCCTGCCTGGCTGGCCACGTTCACGATCGCGCCGCCCGTGCCCTGCTCGAGCATCCGTTTCGCGGCGTAGACGCTCGTCCAGTACGCCGCCTTGAGGTTGACCGACAGGATCCGGTCGACCTCGTCCTCGGTGTAGTCCACGGCGTCGCGCCGCACGTCCCACCCCACGTTGTTGACCAAGCCGTCGATCCGCCCGCACGCCGCCACCGCCTTCTCGACCAGCGTGCGGGCCCCGTCGGTCGTGGCGAGGTCGGCCACGACCGTCACGGCCTCGCCACCGGCCTCCTCGATCTCGGCCTGCAAGGCGTCGAGGTCGGAGCGGGTCCGGCTGACTGCGACGACGGTCGCGGACGATGCCGCGAGGTCGAGCGCGAGAGCGCGGCCGATGCCACGCCCTGCACCCGTGACGATCACGACCTGGCCTGCGACGTCGAACTCCGGTAACCCGGCCACATGTCCACCGAACTCTCGTGCGGAAGGGGCGTCGATCAGTACGGGACCCGCTCGGTGGCCCCCGGCTCCTGCTTGAAGCGCACCACGGTGTCGACCCACCGGTAGACCAGGTCGTCCCTGAACTCCAGCAGGCTGAGCCCCCAGAACGTCAGCTCGGTGCCGTCGGCGGTGTGACCCACGTGGGTGTACTGCATCAGCCCGTGGCCCTCCTCGGCCAGCGCGGCGACTCGCTCCAGCGTGATCTTCCGGTCCGGCTGCAGGGCGAGCTGGCGCTCCTCCATGCCCATCAGGCCGGCGAGATCCACCGTCCGGCCCTCCGGGTACGCCGCACTGGGCCGCTCGACAAGCGTTCCCTCGGGGTGCAGCACGACCTTCGCGTAGCCGACCCCCTTGTTGTACTCCTCGGCGAACCAGTGGATCAGTTCCTCGACCGGCCTGGTGTTCATAGGTGCCTCCTCAGGCATCGTGGTTCGAGTGGTTCGGGTGGTTTGGCCGACGACGTCAGTCGTCGACGCGGATCCAGACCGCCTTGGTGTTGAGGTACTCGTGGAGCACGTGGCCGCTGAGCTCATTGCCGTACCCGCTCGTTTTCAGCCCACCGAACGGCATACAGGGATCGACCTGACCCCAGGTGTTGACATAGACGTTCCCCGCCTGCAGCGCATCGATCATCTTGTGCGCCCGCCCGACGTCCCGGGTCCACACCCCGGCCGCGAGCCCGTACTCGGTCGCGTTGGCGCGCCGGATCACCTCGTCGACGGTGTCGAAGGGCAGGACCGACGCCACCGGGCCGAAGATCTCCTCCCGGGCGATCCGCATCTCGTCGCGCACGTCTGCGAACACAGTCGGAGCAACGAAGTTCCCCTTCGCGAGCTCACCGTCCTCGACCCGGTGCCCGCCGGCCACGACGCGGGCACCCTCCGCGGGACCGGACTCGAGGTAGCCGGCCACCCGGTCGAGCTGGGCTCGAGACACAATCGGCCCGATCTCGGTGTCCGGGTCGAGCGCGTCGCCCACCTTCAGGCGGGCGGCCTCCTCGGCGAAGCGGGAAACGAACTCCTCGTAGACCGGGCGCTGGACGAAGATCCGGCTGCCGGCGCTACAGACCTGCCCATTGTTGGCGAAGATCCCCATCGCGGCACCCGGAATGGCGACATCAAGATCGGCGTCGGCGAACACGATGTCCGGCGACTTGCCGCCGAGCTCGACGTGCACCCGCTTCATGTTGACCGCCGACGCCCGGATGATCTCGCGCCCGGTGGCCGTCGAACCGGTAAAGCCGATCTTGTTCACGTCGGGGTGAGCGGCCAGCCGGGCACCCGCGGTCTCCCCATAGCCGGTCACCACGTTGACGACGCCCGGTGGCAGGTCGAGCTCCTGGAGCAGCTCGCCCAGTCGCAGCGGGGTGAGCGGGGCCTCCTCCGCCGGTTTCAACACTATCGTGCACCCGGTCGCGAGTACCGGTGCGATCTTCCACACCGGCGCGGCCAGCGGCGAGTTCCACGGGATGATCGCTCCAACGACGCCGACCGGCTCGCGCAGCGTGAGGCTGTGCAGTGGCGTCGACAGCGAGTTCTGCACCGTCTCGCCGTGCAGCTTCGTCGCCCAGCCCGCGAAGTACCGGATCGTCTCGACCGGGTTCCCGGGCTTCACGCCCCCGCGGGTAACCCCCATCTGCCAGCTGTACGGGACGCCCATGTCAATGACGTTGAGCAGAGCGAGCTCGTCGATGTGCTTCTCGACCAGCTCCGCGAACCTCAGCAGGATGTTCTGCCGCTGGACGGGGGTGAACCGGCGCCACGGCCCCTCCAGCGCCCGGCGCGCCGCGGCCACTGCCAGGTCGATGTCCTCCGCGTCGCCCTCCGCGACGGAGGCGATGACGGCACCGGTGGACGGATTGATCGTGTCGAAGGTCTTCTCCGAGACGGCGGGGACCCATCGCCCGTCGATGAGCAACCGTCGCGGGGCGCCGCCAAGCTCCGCGATCACCGATTCGACGTCCATGTCACACTTTCCCTCCATCGCGGAACCGGGCGGCGCAAGCACCGGCCCAGCGGGCTACAGATCCCGGGCCATGCTAACCACGGGCCGACCCAGTTTTCAACTCTTGCGTTGACTCAATTGCATAGTAAGAATGCGTGTGTCGCGGGCGGGGTGAGGGCGTGGACGGGACCGGCTACGGCGCCGCGACGATCTCGTAGTCCTCGAGCCCGGCGCTCTGCGCCCGCGTCCAGTACTCGACGTTGCGGAAGGGCGAAACGAAGACGAGCCGGCCGCGCGAGTTGCGGAAGAAGGTGTCCGTCCCGGGGTGGGTCCACACGGTCGTGGCGCTGGTCCGGTCGACGAGCTCCGCGTACTCGTCGAAGACGTCCTTCCGGACGTCGATCGCCCGGATATCGAGGTCGAACATGCACGTGAGCAGCCGGCCGACGTAGCGCATCTGCACCTCCATGAAGTGCATGAAGCTGCCGCTGCCCGGGAACGAGTTCGGCCCGCCCAGCAGGAAGAGGTTGGGGAAGCCGGGCACCGTCACCCCGAGGTAGGCACGCGCGTCGTCGTCGTCCCATGCCTCGCGGAGGGACTGCCCGTCCCGGCCGATGATCTCCAGCGACGACACGAACCGCGATGCTGTGAAGCCTGTCGCCCACACCAGGACGTCGGCTTCATGGACGGCTCCGGAACTGCTCACCACCCCGCCCTCGACGACGCTGGTGACGGCCTCGTTCACCAGTTCCACGTTCGGTCGGCACAGCGCCCGGTACCAGCCGTTGTCGAGCAGGATGCGCTTGCCGAAGGGTGGGTAGTCGGGGACGACCTTGCCGAACAGGTCCTCCCGGCCGGCCAGCTCATCGCGGATGTATTGCGTGAAGAACTCGCGGTGGCCGTCGTTTCGGGCATTGACCGCCCGCTCGGGATGGGGCCAGTCGGGGTCCTTGCGCAGCGCGTCGAGGACCTTGTCGCCGAACTGCCAGTAGAGCTTCAGCCAGTACCACGTTCGGTAGAGCGGAAAGGTGCGCAGAAGATAGCGCGCCCCTGGGTCGATCGGCTGCTGGAACTTCTCGAAGGGCGCGACCCATGGCGGGGTCCGCTGGAACACGGTCAAGCCGCGCACCGAAGGGGCGATCGCCGGAACGATCTGCATCGCGCTCGCACCACTCCCGATCACCGCGACCCGCTTGCCGGTGACGTCGAGATCGTCGTTCCACTCCGAGGAGTGGAACGACGGCCCGCCGAAAAGTTCCAGACCCGGTAGCGCTGGAACGAACGGTCGGTTCAGGATGCCGACCGCGCTGACGATCGCGTTGACCGAGATCGACTCGCGCAGGCCGTCGCTGTCGCGCAGTTCCACGTCCCAGAGCTGCCGACCCTCGTCGAACTCGGCCCGTACGACCTCGGTGCCGAAACGGGTCCGCGGGCGCGCGCCGATCCTGTCGAACGTGTCCGCGAAGTACCGCTCGAGCTCACCCCGAAGCTCGAAGTGCTGCGTCCAATCGCGCGGCGCGAAGGAGAACGAATAGAGGTGGCTGGGTGTGTCGACCCCCGCACCGGGGTAGCGGTTGTCCAGCCAGTTCCCCCCGGGCGCGTCGTGCTTGTCGACGACGAGATAGGAGACACCCATGCGCTCGAGACGGTGGGCCGCGATGATGCCGGACACCCCCGCGCCGATGACGAGTACGCGGAGGTCCGAGCCGCCGCGCACCGGGCGGGCCGGCCCGTCGTCCGCACCCGCGCGGCGGCGGAACTCCCGCGCGAACATCTCGCCGTAGCTCCGGTCCACCGGCTCCCCCACGCACGCCTCGAGCATGCGGCGGGTCTGCTCTGGATCCGGCAGCGCGATGGCCGGGGCGCGCCCGTCTTGCAGGTCCAAGAGCGCACGGACGCCGGCGGCGCGGATCTCCTCCTGCACAGGCTCGGGCAGCCCACCCGAGTCGTGATCGCCCAGACCCTTGCTCCTGGTCGGGAGATAGGGCGGCCGGAGCCAGCGTTCGTCTCTGGTCACCTGGTAGATCACCATGAGCAGGGTCGGAATGTTCGCGGATCCCACCAGCCCCCGAAGCTCCTGTGGTGTCTGGCGACGCGGCTCCGGCTCATCGATCACAACGACTCCCCTCCGACGGTACCGCCGTCGCAACTGGCCTGCATCGGGCGGCGAACGGCGTCGTTCCACGATAGGGAGGCCACTCTCAATTTGTCAACGTTGCCGTTGAAAATAGGAAGCGAAGCACCCCCCGGCACCGCCCGCCTCACCCGAGGTCCAGGTCGCCCGCCTCGACGACGACCGCGGCCCCCTGAATCACCTCCCCGAGGCCGACACGGATCCGGACCCGCGTCTGCTCCGCCGCCTCGGCGGCCAGTCGGCTCTTGCCCGCCAGCCGGTCGAGGCTAGCCCGCCTCGCGGCACCGACCCGCTCGAACTGCGCCGACGACCGGTCGGCCAACGCCACCTCGTCGCCGACCGTGGCCGGCAGCTGCGCAACACCCGGCCCCATGGTGCCGCCGTCCGGGACGGCGACGCGATTCGCCTCAGGGTCGATTGACACATCCACAGTCTGGCACACTTGTTAACGTAAGCGTTGAATAAGGGTGTGCCGTTGACTAGGGTCATCGAACATGGACTCACCTGAGCTGAGGACGCGTTGTTCGAAGCGCTCGACCGTCTGGCGGCCGATTCCGACGTACGGGTCCCCGTCGTGACCGGGGCCGGGCGCGCCTTCCGCGCGGGTGCCTCGCTGTCGCCGCTCGACAGCGAGGAGGCGACGCTGCGAGCGGCCGACCCGGCCCGCCACCGGCTGCACGAGCTCGCGGTGTACCCGAACCCGGTCATCGCAGCCCTGAACGGCCCGGCCGCCGGGAGCTGGGCGGTCATGAAACGGCAGATCCTCGAGGCCGATCAGGTCCACCTCGCGACAGACCACGCCCGAGCCGCCCCGCTGATGGGCTCGATGCTCGCCTCAGCCGACCATCGGGGGGCATGGCATGCATGCCCCCGCTTCAGCCCGCTCCCCCTTCCCGCCGCGGCACCGGCCGCAGGCGGCAGCAGCCTCGAGACGGAGGACAACTATGCCGGACGCCGTAATTGTCGCAGCGACGAGATCCCCCATCGGACGCGCGTTCAAGGGGTCGCTGCGGACGATCCGCCCGGACGAGCTCACCCGCCAGGTAGTGGCCGCCGCCCTGGCGCAGGTACCCGCGCTGCGTCCGGAGACCCTTGACGACCTGCTGCTCGGCTGCGGCCGGCCAGGCGGCGAGCAGGGGTTCAACATGGGCCGCGTCGTGTCCGTGCTGCTCGGCACCGACAGCGTTCCCGCGACGACCGTGACCCGCTACTGCGCGTCCTCTCTGCAGACCACCCGGATGGCGCTGCACGCCATCCGGGCCGGTGAGGGGCACGCGTTCGTCTCCGCGGGGGTCGAGTGCGTGTCCCGCTCCCGCCTCGGCAGCAGCGACAACCCACCCATCGACACCGGCGCCGACCCGTTGGAGCGCACGGTGAACCCCTGGACCAACCCCGTGTTCGCCGAGGCCAAGGCCCGGTCCGCCGCGCGGGCCCGCGACGGCGCCCAGTGGACCGATCCCCGCATCGCCGGAGAGCTTCCCGACGTCTACCTGGCAATGGGGCAGACGGCCGAGAACGTGGCCGGCTTGTGTGGCGTCAGCCGGCACGATCAGGACGAGTTCGCGGTCCGGTCGCAGAACCTGGCGGAGCGGGCCGCCAACGAAGGCGTGTGGGCGCGGGAGATCACCCCGGTGACCCTGCCGGACGGCTCGGTTGTGACCGACGACGACGGGCCTCGCCGGGGTGTCACCTACGACGGTGTCGCCGCGCTGCCCCCGGTGTTCCGGCCGGGCGGGACCGTCACGGCCGGCAACTGCTGCGCCCTCAACGACGGTGCCGCCGCCGTGGTCGTGACCAGCGACCGCCGCGCCGCCGAGCTGGGCCTCACCCCGCTCGCGCGGATCGTCTCGACCGCGGTCTCGTCGGTGTCCCCCGAGATCATGGGCCTCGGGCCCGTCGAGGCGACCCGCCGTGCCCTCCACCTGGCGAGGCTCACGATCGGGGACATCGACCTCGTCGAGCTGAACGAGGCGTTCGCGGCGCAGGTCCTGGCCTGTCAGCGCGAGCTCGGCATCGACATGGAGCGGCTCAACGTCCGGGGCGGTGCGATCGCGCTCGGCCATCCGTTCGGGATGACCGGGGCGCGGATCACCACGACCCTGGTCAACGCGCTGCAGGCGCGGGACGGGCAGTTCGGGCTCGAGACGATGTGCGTGGGCGGTGGCCAGGGGATGGCCATGGTGATCGAGCGGCTGAGCTGAGAACCGGAAGGGCCCGGGCCGCGGCACTGCCCCGGCCCGGGTCCTTCCGACAAGACGTGCGAGTGCACGTCGATGAAACCCGTTTCTCTGCTCCTCGATCAGGGTTTGTCCAGCGGCGGCGGCCGCCAGAAACCAGTGGTCATGCCCGCACCGCCGTCGAGCACGACCGTCTGGCCGGTCAGGTAGGAGGCAGCCGCCGAGCTGACGACGACGACCATTGTGGCCACCTCGTCCTGCTCGGCGAACCGCCCGAGCGGGATCGCGCGGGCGAGCTCCTGGTCGGTGTCGCCGTCGCGGGGATTGCGGTCGGTCCGGACGATCCCGGGAGCGACGGTGTTCACCCGGATGCCGTGCGGGCCGAGCTCGACCGCGAGGTTCATCGTGTACGAGTTCAGCGCGGCTTTGGCCGCGCCGTAGGCGGCCTGGCCCGGGAACGGGACCACGCCCGCCAACGAGGAGACGAGCGTGATCGCGCCGCCGCGGCCCCGCGCCCGGGCCGCGGCGGCGAAGGCCGAGCAGAACTCGACGTGGTGCAGGAAGTTGGTCTCCAGGGCCTCGCGCTGCAGCGCGGCCGAGACCTCTGCCGCCGGTGCGGCGACTCCCCGGCCGACGACGTTGACGAGGATGTCGAGCCCGCCGAGCTGCTCCTCGGACCGCAGCAGGGCGGCCCGCGCCGCTCCCGGCTCTCGCACGTCGGCCCTGATCGCGAGGGCGCTGAGCTTCGCGGCCACGGCGGTGGCCCGCTCGCCGTCGAGGTCGATCAGGGCGAGCCGGACACCGAGAGCGGAGAGCATCCGGGCAACGGCGCGCCCGATACCGAACCCGCCCCCGACGACGAGCGCCGCCTTCCCGTCGAGCCCGAGCACCGCACCGACCGGCCCCGCTCCCGCGGCGCTCATCGGTCCCAGGGCAGGCAGAGCCGCTGCCCCAGGCGCAGCAGCGCACCGGCCGGTCGAGCCGGCCCTCCACCTGGCTGCGGACCGGGGACCAGATGTGCTCGTGCAACTACGCGAACAGGGTAACGAAGACGACCGTCGTGCCCTCGTGTCGTGATGCCCGTGGGCGATCCGGGGGACATTGCCATAGGTGGACCTCCGCGTCGTCGAGCAGACACCCGTCGAGTGGGCACGAATCTACCCGCGCCCCCCTCAGAAAGACAACACTATTGTTGAAGATTGCATTCGGTTTTCGTGCCGAGCACAGAAGCGGACTGGAAGCCAGCGAACAGGGGAAGCTGAATCCAAGTCAGCACTATCGTTGATTTGCGTTGCGGACGTTGGTTCGTGTCCCGGCGCGACGGTGGCGCCCTGGCCCCGGTCTTTCGCCAAGTGTTGATCAAGGCCCGTGTGCGTCGGGTTGATCTTCGTCGGATGGCTGTCTGCGATCGCGGCGTGCGTGGTGGTGGCCCGGCGCGTGGTCGGTCGGGGTAGCGCAGCGGTCGTCTCGGCGTCGCCACGGTCACACAGGGACCCTGCCTCGCCAACACCCTCCTGCGCCGGGTTCCTGGACCGAGACTGCGGGAGTTACGGCGTCCGCTGCACGATCCCGCTCAGCACTGTCTCGGTCATGCCGTCGGCAATGTCTTCGGCGCTCAGCGCACCGTCCGGGACGAACCAGCGGGACGTCCAGTTCAGCATGCCCACGACCAGCTTGGCGAACACCTTCGGCGGCAGGGCGAGGTGGAACTCCCCAGACTCAATCCCCTCGCGCACCGTGGCCTCGATCAGATCCTCTGCCCGGCGGCCCGAGTCGATGAGATCCTGGTTGAGGTGCGTGTCGATGACCGTCGAGCTCGCCCCTTCTTGAAAGAAGATGTAGAGCTGCGGATAGTGCCGCTCGTAGGCCCGCATGACGGCGCGCATCGACTCCCGCAGCCGGGCCTGCGGGCGCAGGTCGGCCTTGCTGATCTCCTCCAGCCCCGAGACCAGATCGGCGACGCCGTCGTGGATCGCCTCTCGGTAGATCGCGTGCTTGTCGGAGAAGTAGTAGTAGACGGTTGCCCGGTCGAGGTTGGCCTCACGCGCAATGGCTTCGATAGTGGTACCGCCGAGCCCGTTGCGGGCGAGGACGAGACCTGCGGCCTTGAGGATCTTCTCGCGCTTCGCGCCGTACTGGGCGCGGTCCTTGCGCTGCGCCGCCTCCCGTTTCGTGGCCAGCGTGGGGGCCCGCTTGGCAGACCGAGGCCGCCGCGGCTTCTCCTCCATCAACCCCTCCCCGTCGCTGGCCTGGACCTGATGCACATGCCTCATGATAGACCGCCGATCTGGCCGGCGCGGTCGGATCGGTGGTGACGCACCGACCGGCCACACGTCGTCGACGGGGCGCCGATAACGGGTCAGGTCCCGCAGCTTTTCCCAGGTCAGTGCTTTTTGGGTCTTGGCCAGTGCCGCGGCAGGCTTCCCGTTCTCCCGCCGCAGCCGCTCGGCCTCCTTCTCGGCCGGGCTCTTGGCGTCTTTACACACCGGCGGTTTGGCCTCCAGCGCCTGCAGCGCCCCGTGATCGCGGGCCGGTCGCCGGTCCAGGATGTGGGTGGAGTGCAATCCTTCGCGGCGCAACAGCGCTCCCTTGGCGCCCGGCTCGGTCAGCGCGTCGTACTCGGCCACGGTCCGCAGCTCGTACTCGGCGCCGAACCTGCGCCGCTTGGGCCGCGCGGAACACCGTCGAGCGCCTGATCAACAAGTTGAAGGCTTGGCGAGGCATCGCCAGCGATCATCAAGTTCGCGCCAGAGCCATTCCTCAGCGTCCGCAAGCATCTGCTGCACCGCTTCGGGACAGGCTCTCGCGCTCGCCCGCGCGCGACGCCTGCCGACCGACGAAAATCAACAAACAGGACGCACGAATGTAAACGGTCGGGTTGAATAGAATCACATTCGGCGTCCGTGTGCCGGTGTGGCACACTCGGCCGGAGCATCGGCCGCAGCACGGTCGTAAATTGACAGGATGTGGAAACTGTGGAGAAACCAAGGCCATCGAGATCCGTCAAGGATCCGCCAACGCTCGCGATGAAACGTGAAGCGGCGTTGCAACGAGACCGCACCCGCTACGGCGCCAAGCGTGACCAGATCCTCAAGGCCGCCGGGCCCGTCCTGGCCCGCAACGGCCTCAGCGGCACGACGGTCGAGGCCGTCGCGAAGGAGGCGGGCCTCGACCGGGCGACGGTCTACTACTACTTCGCCGACAAGCATGCGATCTTCCGAGAGGCGATCCACGACGGCGTGGCCGAACTGGTCGCAGAACTGGGGGAGGTCGCCGAGAGCAGCGCGCCACCCAAGGAGCGCCTGCGGGTGGCGATGCGCGCGGTCATGCGTGCCTATGAGCGGCACTATCCGCAGCTTTACATCTTCTTCCAGGAGAACAGCTCGGCGGTCATCGACGGCCACCTCAACCAGGAGGTCGTCCACTCCGGTCGCCGCATGGAGGACCTCATCGAGTCCATCGTGCGCGACGGGATCGACGCGGGGGAGTTCGCGATCACCCTGCCGCCGAAGGTGTTCGCCAAGCTCGTCGTCGGGATGTTGAACTGGACATCACGCTGGTTCGTGCCCGAGGGCGCGCTGACCGCTAATGACATCGCCGACGGGATGACCGAGACCATCCTTGTCGGCATCGTCAAGCCGGGATAGTCAGAGGCGCCCGTCCCCAACAACGGCGACGGCGTGGGCTTGGGCCCGGTCGGCATCCAACCGTAAACCAAGCTATGTCAACACACATGTTGAAGTGGTTGTGACTGATGACCGTCGTCTCGGTCATGGACGCTGTCGCAGCCGCCGTCGCCGCGGTCGACCCCTTGCGCTTCCGGCACGTGCTCGGCCACTTCCCGGCCGGAGTCACCGTAATCGCCGCCATCGGCAGCGGTGGTCCGCTCGGTCTCGCCGCCGGCTCGTTCTTCTCGATCTCGCTCGATCCACCGCTCGTCGGGTTCTGCGCGGCGAAGACGTCGACGCCGTGGCCGGGCTCCAGGCGTCGAAGCGGTTCTGTGCCGGCATCCTCGCGACCGACCAGCGGGCGGCGTATCGCCGGTTCGCCATCTCCGGCGGGCCGAAGTTCGACGGCCTCGATTGGACGTCCGCTACGAGCGGTTCCCCACGCCTCGGCGGAGCGCCGGCGTGGGTCGATTGCGACATCGTCGCCGTGCACGACGGCGGCGACCACGAGATCTGCGTCGAACGTGGCAACTGTTCTCTGATCTTCTTCCGCCACGGCCACGAGATCGCCTGACCGGCTGCGCTTTGCCTGACCGCCCGTCGGTAGGCGCGAGCGCGGAGATCGGGACGTGCGGTTCGGAGCGATCAAGCGGTCGGCCGCGCGAGGGTCTCCGGTCGGATCGGCGTCTCAGGCAAGGACGAGGCGGCGGCGCTCTACCGTGATCTCCACATCCACGGTACGCCGAAGGACTGTCTCGAGAAGCTCGAACGGATCGCGAAGACGACGGACTGTGGCACGCCGCTCTCCTTCTTCTCGTACTCCGGGATTCCCTTCGCGGACTCGAAGAGGAATGTGCAGCTGTACGCCGATGAGATTCCCGATCGTCCGGTCGCGGTAGTCGGCGGCAGGATGCACGGAGGTGTCCAAGGGGGCGTTCTGCGGGGGACGTGGCATCAAGGATCTGAATTGGCGAGCATCAGCGTCGGCGCCGTTTCGAGCTACTGGTGGCGCCACGAGCGCCTGGCGGAACGCGTCGTCGTGGCCGACGTGCCGACGCGGTGGAGTCGGTCCGTCTACCACGGCCACCGCTCGCTCTGCTGCGCACACGTTGAGCCGCTGACGAGCCGCTCTTCGGCGGCTGGTGCTCCAGCGCGGCGCCGATCGCCGTGGAGATTCTCGGCGATCCGAGCTTCGGCCTCGTGCTCTTCGACGCCGAGCACGACCACGGGCTGTTCGGCGGGTTCCGGTACGGCTGTTTTTAAACAGCACTGTTGACGCAGCTTTTGGTCGGTGGATATGGTTCCGCTCACGGCCTGACACGCCTTGGTCGACGACGCGGAGGACGCCCCACCATGGTCAGTGCACGAGAACAGTCGACAGTCGGCGCACAGACGCTGTTCGATCATCCGAGGGTCACGATCCAGGGTGTGGGGCGCACGTTCCCCAGCGCCACTGGTGACGTGGTAGCCCTGCAGGAAGTCGACCTCGATATTCCCGACGGCCAGTTCTGCTGCCTGGTCGGCCCATCGGGCTGCGGGAAGACAACGCTGCTCCGCATCCTCGCGGGGCTGGCCAACCCCAGCGTCGGCCGAGCGGTGGTGCGCCACGACGACCCGACCAGGCTGGCGCGGTCGGTGGTGTTCCAAGATTACTCGGTCTTCCCATGGAAGACGGTGCGGGAGAACGTCGAACTACCGATCCGCGCACAAGGGGTTGGACGCCGCGAGGCGCAGGAGATCAGCACAACGTGGTTGCGCCGCGTGGGTCTCAGCGGTTTCGAGGAGGCGTGGCCCACTCAGCTCTCCGGTGGCATGCGCCAGCGTGTCGCGATCGCGCGCGCCTTCGCCTGCAACCCCGAGATGCTGCTGATGGACGAGCCGCTTGCCGCGCTGGACGCGCAGATGCGGCTGCTGCTGCAGGAGCAGCTGCTCGCGCTGAGCCAGGAAGAGGCCAAGACGGTCGTCTTCGTGACGCACTCGATCGAGGAGGCGATCCTGCTCGGCGATCGCATCATCGTCATGGGCGCCCGGCCGGGGCGGGTGATCGCCGACGTCGCTGTCCCGTTCGAACGCCCGCGCTCGCCCGCCGAGGTGCGCCAGGAGGAGCGATTCGGGGAGCTGCACGAGCACATCTGGTCCCTGATCCGCAGCCAGGTCGAGGACCAGCTCAGGAAAGACGAGAAGGCAAAGTGATGACGCGAACCTTGGACTCGACCAAACCCACCACCGCAGCGACTGCCAAGCCGATCGTTCTCGTCCCGGGCCGACGTGAGCTGAACCCGGCCCGCGCGGCCCGCATCGATCGGCGGGTCACGAACACGCTTGCCGTGCTCATCCCGCTGCTCCTGATCGGCTCCTGGGAGCTGGCCGCGCAGGTCGGTGCGATCGACGCCCGATTCTTCCCCGCGCCGACCACGATCATCGGTTCCTGGGGCGAAAGCATCGCCGATGGCACGTACTGGACCCACCTCGGCGTGAGTGCGCAGCGCATCGTCCTCGGCTACCTGTTCGGAACGATCCCAGGCATCATCGCCGGCCTGTTGATCGGCCGGGCCCGCTTGGTCGGTAGGGCTCTGGAGCCCACGATCATCGCGCTCTACACCATCCCGAAGCTCGCGATTCTCCCGTTGCTTCTGCTGGTCTTCGGGATCGGCGAAACGCCGAAGCTGGTGCTCATCGGCATCACCACGTTCTGGATTGTGCTGATCAACACCACCGGCGCGCTGGAGGAAGTGCAGATAGCGCACATCGAGGCAGGGCGGAGCTTCGGGCTCAGCAAGATCGAGATGATCCGCCACATCGTGCTGCCGTCGGCGGCGCCGCAGATCTTCACGGGGCTGCGGATTGCGGCGGGCATGGCGGTCCTCGCGCTGGTCGGCGCGGAGTTCGTCGCCGCCAAGGCCGGCTTGGGCTACATGATCTGGAACTCGTGGAACATCGGCATCCCGAGCTTCATGTACATCGGAATCATTTCCATCTCGATCCTCGGTGTACTGACCAACACGGTCCTGCGCCTGCTGCAGCGCGCCGCGCTGCCGTGGGACCGCTGAGACGGGTCGACCTGGTCGGCACCGGGATACCGCTGGTGGGCGTCCCGGTGCCAGATCGATCAACGCTGACGCACTCACGGGTACGGGGCGGGTCCGTCCGGCGGCCGAACACCGCCGGCGCCGCCCCGTGCTCGAAGGAGGACGCGGTGGGACAGCTCGACGGGCGGGTCGTCTTCATCACGGGTGCGGCGCGCGGTCAGGAGCGGCGGGCCGCGGTGAGTTTCGCGGCCGAGGGCACCGACGTGATCGCCGTCGACTCGTGCAGGCCGGTCGAATCCGTCGGCTACGCGATGGCCACCGCCGACGATCTGGACGAGACCGAGAAGCTGGTCCGCGAGCAGGGGCGCGAGATCCTCGCATTCCGCGCCGACATCCGTGACCAGCCCACGCACCGACGGCATGTGTCAAGTCAAAAGGGACACCGGGGCCGTAACCACTAATGCTCCGTTCCTACGCGCTGCGAGGAAACCGAGACTGCCGGGTCCGCCCTCCTGATGCCAGGACCGAGGTGGATCTGTACTTCCGGTGAGGAACGTCGCACTAAGCTGCCGCCTCCTTGGGCTGTTGGCCCTGGTCGCTGTCGGGCCTGTTGATCCACGCCACGTCTGGAAGCGTGGGCAGGGAGGGCTTGCGGGTGAACCGCTGCGGGTTCGCCATGCGGAAGACCTCGATCGTCGCGCCGCACCGCTCTTGGATGGCCTGCGCCGTACCGATATGCACGCTGAACGGCGTATGCAGGCCGATCCCGGAGTGGTATTGCTCACGGCTGCAACAGCCGAAGAACCTGCGACAGAAACTACGGGCACCGGCGAACGAGCCGAAGACACTGGGAAACACCGGACAGCACCCCACCGTCTTGAACTGTGCTTCCGATTCCCTTTGGCCATACGGTTGCGGTTGCCGTTGCCCATGGGGTGGGGATGTTGAATCCACGCCAGCGGTAGCGGGTGACCTCCACCTTCGGGCACTGGAACAGCTCCACCTTGCCCTCTTGCGGCCGACGACCGGTACGACCGGTCAGGAACCGCCGATAGAGGTCCTTCCAGTTGATCCCGATGTGTCGTTTGCGCAGCCACCGGGGACCCGCTGCCAGGCGAACAAGACCCGAGTTCACTTTCAGGGCCCTCACCGATGCCCGCAGGCTCCGGGCCGCCCTCGCCGCACCCGGCAACCGGGCATGCCGTGTCGCCGTCGCCGGAATCGGCCTGACCATGGACGTCAGCCTGGCCGCGCAACTGGGGGTGCCCGCGGACCCGCGCGTCGACACCTTGACTCGAACCACGAATCCGCTGGTCTGCGCAGTCGAGGACCGCACTGTGCTGCCCGAGCCTGGAACAGGCGTGCCGAGCCGGCTGCAGATCGTGAATCGCCCGCACGCTTTCCGTGCCGCACGGCGCGCTCTCACGGTCCCGGGCGGAGTGCGGCGATCCGATCTGGACGGAACTGCCGACGTCACCGCCCTCCTCGCCCGCACTCCCCTGACCTCACCTGCGTCCGGGCCCGGCGACTCACGGAAACAGGCCACCAGTAAGTTGTGGCCCGCGACAGGTACGCGGCCGCGACACCTTTCGGTCAGAGGAGCTGGAGGCGCTGCTTGATCCGGGCCGCGTCGGCCGCGTCGGCGCTGCCCATAACCTCGACCAATGCGGTCGCCGTTTTCACCGCTTCGCCGCGGCCACAGTGGATGATCCCGGAGCCGGCCAGGCTCATGTCCGCCACGCGATGCAGTTCGCCGCCAAGGCAGATACGGCGCACCCATGCCGGCGGGAGGTGCCGGCGGAGCGGGCCGGGCTCGCTGACCATCCCGTGCCGAACCTCCGGCATGCCGATGCGGGCGGCCTCGGAAAGCACCAGCACATCGGCCACCGCGGCGAGCAGCAGTCCGAACCCGACGGCTGCGCGCTCGACGGCAGCGACCACCGGCGCCGGATGCGATTCGACGGCGGCGAGGCAGCGGACGGCAGCCCGGGTGACCGTTTCGAGTTCCGGGCCGACCTCCGGCTCGCCGCTCGAACCCGCGACGTCCCCCATGTCGAAGCCGGCCGAGAAGATGTCGTTGGCGCCCAGCACCAGCAGCGGGCGCGGATCGTCGCAGTGGGCGCCGATGAGTTCGGTGAGCAGGTCGTACATCGGCACGGTGAACGCGTTGACAGGCGGCCTGTCGACGACCAGGCGCAAATGCCTGGCGTGTTCCTCGATCCGGACGCCCGCGGCGGGCGAATCGCTCACCGCGGCCCGGCCAGCAGCCGGGCCGCACCCGGCGTGTACTTCAGGACGGCCACCACGTTCGGGAGGCGCCGGTGCCGGGCGAGTTCGTCGCGCTCGGCCCGGCTAAGCCGGTCCTCCGGCTCCGCGGCCCCGACGACGGCGAACCCCACCGACCGCACGACGCAGGCGTGCGCGGCGCGCCGCAGCGTGGCGAGCGCCCCCGGCCGGACCTGGCCCACCGCCTCGACGTCGATCAGCACCGCCTGGGTGTGACAGCCTCCGGCGGCCCGCAGGTACAGCCCGGAGTCGGCCGGCCACGATAGCCGTGCCCCGGTCACCCGGTCGAACACTCCGGTGACCCGGATCACTCGGAACCTCCGATCGGCACCCCGACCGAAGGGGTGCCAGAGAGCGAGCCCGACGACACTGGCTGCACAGTCCCTCCCGAGGTCATTCCGGCCATCATCGTGACGACGGCCCACCCTTCATTTCTATCAACATATACGTTGGCTGGATCGTCGTGCAATTAGATCTGATCAACCCGCCGTCCCGGCAGGCACGTGACCAGCCGGCCGGCCGCCTGCCCGGTGCAGGTCCGAGGGCCGCTCCGGAACCTACTCATGCTGGTCTGCCGCAGGGAGCGGAGGCGATCGCCCGGTTCACCGACCGCTGAGCCCGGCTCGGGACCGTCCGCGACGCCGGCGGCTCGGCTGTGACCGGCCACGATGGACCTCTGCCACTTATAAACGTACACGTTGACCGGGTAGTCGCGCGGCGGCTAGCATCGAGGCTCACCAGTGACAGGAGTGCCGGCATTGACAACTCCACAAATTCCCGGACCGCTGCGCCGACGCTGGTCGGCGGGCGAGCCCGCTCTCGGCACGTGGTGCTCCACGGCCGCGCCCGCCGTGGTCGAACTGCTGGCCGGGCCGGACGTCGACTTCGTCCTGCTTGACGCGCAGCACGGACTCTACGGTTTCGACGCCCTCGTGCAGTGCCTGATGGCGCTGGGGTCACGGCCGGTCGCGCCGGTCGTCCGGATCGCGGCGAACGACGCCGTGCTCATCGGACGGGTCCTTGACGCGGGCGCGCTCGGCGTCGTCGTGCCGATGGTCGAGACGGCGGAGGACGCCCGCCGCGCCGTCCGCGCGTTCCGGTACCCGCCGGCAGGCGAGCGCAGCTTCGGGCCGCTGCGGGCGGGCCGGCTCCTCGGCCGCTCCCCGGAACGGCTCTCGGCCGAGCCGGTCTGCCTGGTGATGGTGGAGTCCCCGCGCGGGGTCGCCAACGTCGAGGAGATCGTCGCCGTCGACGGCGTCGACGGGGTGTTTCTCGGTCCCGCGGACCTGGCCGTCGGGCTCGGGCTGCCACCGACACCGATCCCGGTCCCCGGCCCGCACGCCGATGCGATCGAGCGGGTCCGCAAGGCCTGCCTGGCGGCAGGCGTCCAGGTCGGCATGCCGTGCGCCGATGCCGTGACCGCCCGCGACCTGCTGGCGCAGGGCTACACCGTCCTCACGATCGGCAGCGACGTGCAGTGGCTCGCCGCGGCGGCCGACGCCGCGACGGCTGGTCTGCGCGGGCCGGACGCCGACTGACCTGCGCGGCCTCGGCTGGCCGCGCCCGACCGTACACGAGACCGCGCCGGGACGCCGAGGCGACCCGAGGGAGGAGCAGGAACAGGTGGAGATCATCCCGACCGAGGAGATCGAGTGGAAGGCGGTCGTCGCCAACGCGCGCGTCGGTGACGTCCGAAGCAAGTACGTGCGCGAAGGCGAGATCCTCCCGGGTGTCGGCTACGCATCGGACTGCTACTGGTATGTCGGCGGCGAGCACGTGTTCACCGCGCCGCGGCACCGGCACGACTTCGAGCAGATCCGGATCTCGATGACCGGTGAGCAGGACTTCGGCCGCGGCCAGGTGACCGAGGAGGGCTGGATCGCCTACTTCCCGGCCGGGGCATACTACGGGCCGGAGCGGATCGACGGGGCGTCGATCTTCCAGATCCAGTGGAGCGACGCCTGGGTCTCCCGCGCGGCACACGACCGGGCGTACGAGGAGCTGAGCCGCACCGGCGAGTTCACCGGCGGCGAGTACTTCTATACCGACGAGAACGGTGAGCGACAGACCAAGGACGGGCTCAATGCGATCTGGGAGCACGTGTTCGGGCGCCCCGCGGCGTCCGCGATCCCGGCTCCCCGCTATCCCGAGCCGATCCTCATGAACCCGGACGCGTTCTCCTACGTCGAGGACGGTTCGGGGGTCTCGGCCAAGATCCTCGGTCGGTTCACTGAGCGCGACCTGACGATAACCAAGATCCGCTGGGACGAGCCGGTCGGCTACGTCATGCCCGGGGACCGGACGTACTGCATGTTCACCAACACCGGTGACGTCACGGTCGAGGGTCGTACCTACGGCCGGCACACGGTGATCTGGTCGGATCTCGGGGAGTCGGTCAGCGTGGCCGGGGCGCCGGGTACGGAGGCGCTGTGCATCGCGTTCCCACCCGCCCGGTTCGCGCCTGCGGCGGTCGAGCGTGGCTGAGCGGGCGGGCGCGGACGGCCCGGTCTTCGGCTCTACCTACCCGACGGCCGACCTGGGCACCGATCCATCCGTCCTGGCCGCGTGGGCGAGGGGCCTGGAGGAGATCGGGTTCGGTGAGCTCTACGTGCCCGAGCACGTCGTCGGGGTCAACGCCGAGGTCAGGGCCGACTGGCGGCCACTCAACCCGCACACACTGCAGGCCGACAAGCCGATCTACGACCACCGCAACCCGTTCCTCGAGCCGCTGGTGGCGATGGGATTCCTGGCCGGGGTAACTCACTCGATCACGCTGATGAGCGGCGTGCTCGTGGCCCCGCAGCGCCAGACCGCGCTGCTGGCCAAGCAGGCCGCGATCGCGGACGTGCTGAGCGGCGGCCGGATCCGGCTGGGCATCGGCGTCGGCTGGAACGACGCGGAGTTCGCCGCGCTCGGGGCGGACTTCCGGACCCGGGGCAGGCGGATGGACGAGCAGATCGCCCTGCTGCGACGGCTGTGGACCGAGGAGACGGTCTCTGCGCAGGGCCGGTGGGACAACTTGGACGCGGTCGGGATCTGCCCGCTGCCGGTGCAGCGGCCGATCCCGCTCGTCGTGGGCGGGGACTCCGACGCGGCCCTGGATCGGGCTGCCGCCCGCGGGGACGGCTGGTTCCTCACGCACACGGCGGCGGAGTCGGTCGACCGGACCAAACGTTTCTGGGACCGGGTGGACGAGCTCGGTAGGCGCGCGGGGATGTCGCTGGTCGGCACGATCTACCAGGGCGACCGCGAGCCCGAGGCGATGCTCGACGAGGTCGCCGCCTGGGTCGAGCTGGGGGCTACCCATCTCAACATCCGGACCGCCAGCTACCCCGCGCAGTGGACGCCGGGGCAGCACGGCCGCAAGACCGACGTCGCCGAGCACATCGACGCCCTGCGGCGGTTGCGTGCGGCGTGGCTTGCCCGCTGAGCGGGCGGTGTCCATTTTCAACACCACTGTTGACGATGGGTGTGGTCCGGCCTATGCTCGCTTCCACGAAATGCCGTCGTCGTTGGCCGGCACCACCGGCGGAACGACGGGCCACAAGATCGGCCGGTGATCGGCCCAGTGCAGTGAGGAGTTGACATGACCGAGTTGTCCGCGGCGACGCTGGCCCTTCTGGACCAGACGCTGGACGTCGACGCCCACGAGATGACGCCGTCACACCTGTGGGGCGAGGTGTTCGGAGAGGCCGCGGCGCGCATCTCCGAGCTGGCCCTGCCGGTGTTGAAGAAGACCGGCGCGAACGACTTCTACAATCCGACGCTGGCCGCTGACATCGAGGAAATCACCGACGAGAACGTGTGGAACATTCGGGGCAGCCGGGCCCCGGGCGCGTTCGACATGTCGCGTCGGGTCGCGGTGATGGACGTGATGGGCGTGGCCCGTCAGTTCGTGTTCCCGAGCTTCGCGTTGTTCGCCAACCACCTCTACACGGGCACAGAAGCAACGCACCGCGACCGGTACCAGCTGACGCTCCCGGAGGCGGAGATCCGCGCGCTGGGGCTTGCCGGGATCAACGAGTACAACGAGTGGGTCGTTCGTCAGTCGCAGGTCGAACCGGAGCGCATTCGCCCGGTCGCCTATATCTCCCCCGGGGACTCGCCGGAAGAGCTCTACGAGCAGACCGAGGCGCTGCTGGACCGCGGTGTGCTGGCGATCAACCTGCCTGCGGGCCACCCCCCGGGTGGACGCTCGCCGGCCAGCCCGGAGCTCGACCCGTACTGGGAGATGCTGGACCGGCGCAACATCGCGGTGCTGGTGCACGTCGGCGGCGAGTGGGGCTTCCTCAAGTCGGCGGAGTGGGGCCGGGCGCCGGCGTTCAAGCCGGGCAAGGTGGAGAGCAACGAGCTGGGCTCCGAGCCGTTCTCGTTCGCCACGATGCAGCTCCCGATCTGCAACTATCTGGCTGCGATGACGATGGGGGGTGTGTTCGAGCGGCACCCGGGGCTGCGCTTCGGAGCGATCGAGATCGGCGCGGGGTGGCTGGGCCCGTGGGCGGAGAACCTCGACATGTGGGCGCGGGATGTCTACGCGACCCGGATGAAGCCGTTCATCTCGAAGCTGCCATCCGAGTACATCGCCTCGAACGTGCGGGTCAACCCGTTCAACAACATCGAGCCGCTCGACAAGTACATCGCCAAGTACCCGAATCTGCGTAGCAGCTTCTGCTTCTCGACCGACTACCCGCACATCGAGGGCGGTAAGGACGTCAAGCGCAAGTTCATCGAGCTGCTCGCCCCGCTCGGGGAAGAGGTCATCCAGGATGTCTTCGTCAAGAACTGCGAGCTGCTGCTCCCGCCGCTCGACGAGATCCGCAAGCAGGACGCGGTGTGACGCTGTTGTCGCAGGAGCAGTAGGACCTGCGTGACCTCGCTGCTCGCCTCGCCACCGACCGCTACGCACCGCGGGCCGGAGAATGGGGCGAGGCGGCGCCGCCGCTCCCCGTCGAGGAGCGGCGGCGGCTCGCCAAGCTCGGCCTGCTCGGGCTTTCGTTACCTCCCGCTACAAGGAACGACCCAACGACGGCAGACCCGACCACAGCCGCCCCGTCACCGGCCTGACCGGATGTGGCCATCGAGACCGCCGACGTGGTGCTCATGCGCTCCGACCCACCGGATGTGCCCGCCGCACTGCGCATCGGCCGCGCCACCCTGCGCAGGACGCGGCAGAACCGGTCCTACCTGTGCTCCACAGCCGTTACTGATCAGAGGCGGATCCTCCGCCGCTAGGTGACCCTGAGCAAGGGGGATCCCGGTCCTCCGAGGACTCCACCGCGTCCGAGGTTCCCGGGGTGTCCCAAGCGTCCGAGGGGACGGCCACGACCGCGATGGCCGTGACCACGAGACCCCGGCCCACCAGCCAGCGGCCGGAGAACTCCTTCACCTCGCCGCCGTCACTCAGCCTCGGCCCCTCGCCCAGCAGGCGTGCCTGGAAACCACCCCGGACCGGATCAAAGGTGATCGACGCCTCGCTGAAGTCGAGGCGTGGCTCCCGCCGCGGAGCCAGGGGGAACCACGCCTTGTAGACGGACTCCTTGGCGCTGAACAGCAGCCGGTCCCACCTCACCGACGAGTCGCGCCGCAGGAGATCCGTCACCCAGCGCAGTTCCTCGTCAACCGTGATGGCCTCCAGAATGCCGGAGGGCAGCGGTTTGTTCGGCTCGGCGTCGATCCCGAGGGTCGTGATGTCACTGGACCGGGCGACGGCGGCGGCACGGTATCCGGCGCAGTGGGTGATGCTGCCGACAACGCCCGGGGGCCAGACCGGCGCGCCCTTCACACCAGGCACCACGGGCACCAGCGGGTAACCCAGACGCCTCAGGGCCTCGCGGGCGCACCAGCGCGCCGTGGTGAACTCGCGGCGGCGCTTCTCCACCGCCCCGCCGATCACGGCCTCCTCGGCGAGGAACAGGGCGCATGGCCGCGAGTCGTCGAACGCCTCCGACGACATGATCTCGCCGGGCAGCAGAGCCTCGATCATGGCGTGAGTTCGGAGGCCGGTACGACCGACCGTGCCGGACGGGGGGTCCCACCCCGATTCTCGGCGCAGGCGACATGCAGGGCGCTCACCGCGAGCAGCTTTCGCGCCTTCATGATGTGGTCAACTCCCGCATGATCCGGAATGGTGATGAATTCACGACAGGCCGAGCTCGTTGTCGAGGATCTCGAACATCTCGCTGTCCGTGGCCGAATCGAGGTCGAACTCCGTGTCGCCGGAATCGTGCGACAGCGCCGCCCACTTGGTCTTCAGAACGTCCAGTCGCGCCGCGACCTGCTTGTGCACATCGATGTCGACGGTCATCTCGCCGAATGCCTTCTCCAGTTTCGCGAGCTCGGCCAGGAGCGCCACGGACCCCGTCGGCTCGGTCAGGCCGAGCCGGTCAAGCAGGTGGTCCGCGAGAGCGAGCGGCGTGGGGTGGTCGAACACCAGGGTGACCGGCAGGCGCAGCCCGGTGGCGCCGTTCAACCGGTTGCGCAGCTCGACGGCGGTGAGCGAGTCGAAGCCCAGCTCCTTGAGGGCCCGGTCCGGTTCGACGGAGTCGGCTCGGGCATGCCCGAGCACGCCCGCCACCTGGGCGCGCACGAGATCCAGGAGCACCTCGGCACGCTCGGCGGCACCGAGAGCGGTCAGACTGCGCACCAGGGTGTCCGGTTCCTGTTGCCGCCCGCCCGTGGCCGTACGGCGCCTGGCGGACACCAGGCCCCGCAGCAGCGGCGGGATGTCCTCACGCGCCCGCAGCGCCGGCAGATCGAGCCGGACCGGCGCCAGCACCGGGCGGTCCACGGCGACGGCCGCGTCGAACAGCCAAAGCCCCTGCTTCACCGACAGCGGGCGAATACCCGCGCGCGCCATCCGCCGCCGATCGGTGTCGTCAAGCCCGCCGGTCATGCCACCGGTCATCCCGGTGTCCTGCGCCCAGGGCCCCCAGGCCAGCGACATCGCGGGCAGCCCGGCGGCCCGCCGGTGGTGGGCCAGACCGTCGAGGAAGGCGTTGGCCGCGGCGTAGTTGCCCTGCCCCGCACCGCCGGCCAGACCGGCCACCGACGAGAAGAGCACGAACGCGGCGAGATCCATGCCCTGGGTGAGCTCGTGCAGGTACCAGGCGGCACCCGCCTTGGGCAACAGCACGGTGTCCAGCCGCTCAGGCCGCAGGGAGGGAATCGTCGCGTCGTCCAGCACCCCCGCCGCGTGAACGACCGCGGTCAGCGGATGCTCGGCGGGTACGGCGGCCAGCAGGCCGGCGAGCGCGTCCCGGTCGGACACGTCGCAGGTGGCGATGGTGACCTCGGCACCGCAGGCGGCCAGCTCGGCCCGCAGCGCGGGGGCGCCCGGCGCCGCCGGCCCCCGGCGACCTGCCAGCAGCAGACGCCGTACCCCGTGCTCGCTCACCAGATGCCGCGCCACCTCGACGCCGAGACCGCCCGTACCACCGGTGATCAGCACCGTGCCCTCGGGGTCCCACCGCCGTACGGTGTCCTCGTCCGGTGCCACCGGCGCCACCGGTGCCAGGCGCGCCACGCTCAGCACCCCGTCGCGCACCGCGACCTGCGGCTCACCACAGGCCAACACCGCCGACAGCAGCGCCCTGGACGGCTCCCCCGGCACATCGAGATCGACGAGCACGAACCGGCCGGGGTCCTCCGCCTGCGCGGCACGGACCAGGCCCCACACGGCGGCCCCCGGCAGGTCGATCAGGCGGTCGTGGTCTGGGTCGTGGTCTGGGACGGTGACCGCGCCGCGCGTCACCACGATGAGGGGGGTGTCGCCGAACCGGTCTTCCGCGAGCCAGCGCTGCAGGAGGTCCAGAACGCGGGCGGTGGACTCGCGCATCGCGGCGATGACATCCGTGGAACGGGCGGAGTCCGCGGTGAGGAACGAGCCCGCGGCCACGGCCACGGCACGCGGCGCACCGTCCCGCACCGCGTCCGGCGCCTCTGCCGGCAGGGCGGCGAGCAGGCCGTCCAGTGCGGCGAGGTCCCCGGTCAGCACCGCCACGTCCAGCTCCGCGACGGAGACCGGCTCCTCGGGCAGAGGTGTCCACTCCAGCTGGAACAGCGCGTCCCGTGGCGCTCGGCGGTCACCGCCGGCGGCCGGCCCGCCGGGCGACGCCGGACGCGACACCAGCGACTCGGCGGTGAGCACGGGCGCTCCCGCCATGTCCACCGCGGTCACCGACACCGCGTCCGCGCCGGTCCTGGTCACGCGCACGCGCAGTATCGTCGCGCCGCCGGCGTGCAGGTGCACCCCGCCCCACGCGAACGGCAGGCGTCCCGCCTCAGGCTCGGCCGCCTCCAGGAACGGCACCGCGTGCAAGGCGGCGTCCAGCAGCGCCGGGTGCACGCCGTACGAGCCGGCGTCGCCGACCTGCTCCGGCAGGGCGATCTCCGCGAACACCTCATCGTCGCGCCGCCAGACCGCGCGCAGCCCCTGGAACACCGGCCCGTAGGCGAACCCGCCTTCGGCGAACCGGTCGTAGAGGCCGTCCAGCTCGACGGCGGACGCCCCCCGCGGCGGCCACACCTCGGTGTCGAACGCCTGGCCCCGGCCCGCGGCCGCGCGGCCGCCGTCGGAGAGAACACCGGTCGCATGCCGCACCCATGGCTCGTCATCGGCGGCGTCGGCGGGCCGCGCGTAGACGCCGAGCTCGCGGTGGCCCGACGCGTCGGGCGCGCCTACCGACACCTGTACGGCCATCGCGTCCCGCTCGCCGAGCACGAGCGGGGCGGCCATGGTGAGCTCCTCCACCCGGTCGCACCCGGCCTGGTCTCCGGCCCGGATGGCGAGTTCCAGCAACCCCGCGCCGGGGAAGACCACCGTCCCGCCCACGGCGTGGTCCGCGAGCCACGGGTGCGACCGCAGCGAGAGACGGCCGGTGAGCACGACGCCGTCCGCCCCGGCCAGCTCCACCGCCGCCCCCAGCAACGGGTGCGCCGCCGCCGCAAGCCCGAGATCCCGGGCGTCCCCGACCCGCCGCCCACTCGGCCAGAACCATCGATGCTGGAAGGCGTACGTCGGCAGATCCACCCGGCGGGCACCGGCGAACGCGGTCCTGAACACGGCCGGCCAGTCCACCGCGACACCGTGCGCGTGCAACCTCGCCACCGCCGTCATGATCGCGGTCTGCTCGTCGCGGTCCCTGCGTAGCGCCGGGACAAGCACCGCGCCCACTTGCGGCCCGGACTGCCCTGGGTGCCTGGCGGCCTCGCCCGAGACGACGTCCTCGGCCATCGCCGTCAGCACCCCGTCGGGTCCCAGTTCGAGGTACGCGGTGACCCCTTGCCTTTGCAGCGTCCCCACGCCGTCGGCGAACCTGACCGCGCGCCGTACCTGCTCCACCCAGTAGTCCGGCGAGCACAACTCCTCGGCCGATGCCGGCTCGCCGGTCACGGTCGAGACCACCGGAATCCGCGGCGGTGCGAAGACCAGGCCCTCGGCCACCCGCCGGTACTCCGCCAGCATCGGCTCCATCAGCGGCGAATGGAACGCGTGGCTCACCCTCAGCCGCGTCGTCTTGCGTCCTTCGGCCTCCAACCGGGCGGCGATCCGGACCACCGGTCCCTCGGCACCCGCGATCACCAACGAAGCGGGACCGTTCACCGATGCGATGGAAACCTCGTTCTCGTGCCCGGCGAGAAGCGGCAGTACCTCCTGTTCCGGAGCCTGGACGGCGACCATCGCCCCGCCCGGCGGCAGCGCCTGCATCAGCCGGGCACGCGCCGCCACCAGCCGGCACGCGTCCTGGAGCGGCAGCACGCCGGCCACGTGCGCGGCCGTGATCTCGCCGATCGAATGCCCGGACAGGAAATCCGGCTTGACGCCCCAGGACTCCACCAGCCGGAACAGCGCCACCTCCAGCGCGAACAGCGCCGGCTGGGTGTATCCGGTCTGGTCCAGCAGTTCGGTGTCGCCGAACATCACCTCGCGCAGCGGGTGGTCCAGCTCGGGATCCAGGTGGGCGAGCACGGCGTCGAGGGCACCGGCGAACACCGGGAACCGCTCATACAACCCCCGGCCCATTCCGGCCCGTTGAGCACCCTGCCCGGTGAACAGCAGCGCGAGCCTGCCCGGCCGCGTGCCACGTCCGTGGACCACTCCGGGCGCCGAATGCCCGTCCACCACCGCCGTCAGGCTCGCCGGCAGCTCGTCCCGGTCACCGGCCAGCACCACCGCCCGATGCTCGAACGCCGAGCGGGTCGTCGCCAGCGAGAAGCCGATGTCCACCGGGGAGGCGTCCAGATCGTCCTGGACCCGCGACAGCAGGCGTGCCGCCTGGGCCCGCAGCGCGTCACTCGTCTTCCCCGAGAGCAACAGGGGAACCGCACCCGGCACGATGCCTGGCGCCGAGCCGGTTCCCGCATCCGTGGTCGGCGGCACCTGCTCGAGGATCACGTGTGCGTTGGTCCCGCTGATGCCGAACGACGACACCCCGGCCCGCCGCGGCCGTCCGATCTCCGACCACGGGCGGTGCTCGGTGAGCAGCTCCACCGCGCCCTGGTTCCAGTCCACGTGCGACGAGGCCGCGTCCACGTGCAGCGTGCCCGGCAGCACTTCGTGGCGCATCGCCATGACCATCTTGATCACACCGGCGACGCCCGCGGCCGCCTGGGTGTGGCCGATGTTCGACTTGATCGAGCCCAGCAGCAGCGGGCGGTCATCCGGCCGGTCCTGCCCGTAGGTCGCCAGCAGCGCCTGCGCCTCGATCGGGTCACCCAGTCTCGTCCCGGTCCCGTGACCCTCCACCACGTCCACGTCCGCCGGGGCCAGCCCGGCGCCGGCCAGTGCCTGGCGGATCACCCGCTGCTGCGAGGGACCGTTCGGCGCGGTCAACCCGTTGGAGGCGCCGTCCTGGTTCACCGCGGAGCCCCGCAGGACGGCCAGCACCTGGTGGCCGTTGCGCCGCGCGTCGGACAGGCGTTCCAGCACCAGCATCCCGACCCCCTCGGACCAGCCGACACCGTCGGCGGCCTCGGAGAAGGACTTGCACCGGCCGTCGCCGGCCAGCCCGTCCTGAGCACTGAAGTTGATGAACGCCCCCGGGGTGGCCATCACGGTCACCCCACCGGCCAGCGCCAGCGAGCACTCACCCGAGCGCAGCGCCTGCGCGGCCAGGTGCATCGCCACCAGTGAGGAGGAGCACGCGGTGTCCACCGTCACCGCCGGCCCTTCCAGGCCGAGCGTGTAGGACAGCCGTCCGGACACGACGCTGCCGGCCGTGCCGGTGCCCATGAAGCTCACCACGTCCGGCGGGAACTCGGCGCTCGTCGCGTAGTCGTGGTACATCACCCCGGCGAACACGCCCGTGTGGCTGCCCCGCAGCGAGAGCGGGTCGATCCCGGCCCGCTCGACCGCCTCCCAGGACACCTCAAGAAGGAGCCGCTGCTGCGGGTCCATCGCCAGCGCCTCGCGGGGCGAGATGCCGAAGAAGCCTGGGTCGAAATCCCCCGCGTCGTGCAAGAACCCGCCTTCGCGGACGTAGCTGGTGCCCCGGCGCTCGCGGTCGGGATCATACAGCGACTCCAGATCCCAGCCACGAGAGGCCGGGAACGCCGAGATCGCGTCCGTACCTTCCGCGACCAGCCGCCACAGATCCTCGGGAGAGGTCACTCCGCCCGGGTACCGGCACGCCATCGACACGATCACCACGGGATCGTCACCGGCCGATGTGACCGGCTGCGCGACCGTCCGCGCGACCGCCGAGCCGCCGTGCTCGCCCAGCAACTCCGCCAGGAGGAAGTCCGCCAGCGCCGTGACGTTCGGGTAGTCGAACACCAACGTCGCGGGCAGGCGCAGCCCGGTGGCCGCGGACAGCCGGTTGCGCACCTCGACGGCTGTCAGCGAGTCGAAGCCCATGCTCTGGAAGCTGCTCAGCGGCTCGATCGCGTCGCCGTCCGCGTGGCCCAGCACCGAGGCGATATGGTCGCGGGCCAGCTCCAGCAGGGCGGCCGTCCGCTCGCCTGCCCCGAGCGGCGCGACGCGATCGGCGAGTGCGGTCGCCGCTGCGACCGTCGCCTGCCGGCGGGCCGACGACCGGATCAGCCCTTGGAGCAGGAGTGGGACGTCCTGGCCGGTACGGAATGCCGCCAGATCCAGGCGCGCGGGCACCAAGGCCGGTTCGTCGCCCGTGACCGCCACGTCGAACAGCGCCAGACCGTGATCCGGAGACAGCGGGAGCATTCCGCGCCTGGCGAGCCTGCCCATCTCGGCCTCGCTCAGGGCGCTGGTCATGCCACCGGCCTGGGCCCACGGACCCCATCCCAGTGAGAGCCCCGGCAGGCCCTCGGCCCGGCGGCGCCGGGCGAGCGCGTCCAGGAAGGCGTTCGCCGCCGCGTAGTTGGCCTGGCCCGCCGTCCCGAACGTCCCCGCCACCGACGAGAACAGCACGAATGCGGACAGATTCTCGTCTCGGGTCAGCTCGTGGAGATGCCAGGCCGCATCCACCTTGGGGCGGAACACCCTCTCCAGGCTCTGCGACGTCAATGTGCCGATCACACCGTCGTCCAGCACGCCCGCGGTGTGCACCACCGCGGTCAGCGGGTGCTCGGCGGCTATCCCGGCCAGCAGACCGGCGACAGCGTCGCGATCCGCCAGATCGCATGCCACGACGATCACGCGAGCGCCGAGCCCGGTAAGCTCCGCCACCAGCTCGCCGGCACCCTCCGCCCGGTCACCGCGACGGCTCACCAGCGTCAGGTGCCTGATGCCGTGCACGGTCACCAGGTGGCGGGCCAGCATGCCGCCCAGGCCGCCGGTGCCGCCGGTGATCAGCACCGTGCCCTCAGGATCCCAGGCCAGGCCCGGTGGCTCAGCGGGCGGGAAGACCCGGGCCAGCCGACCGGCCAGCACGGCACCATCCCGGATCACCAGCTGCGGCTCGGCGGCGGCCAGGGCCGGCGGCAGCGCGGCGATCGAGGCCGCCGACGCGCCCACGTGGTCAAGGTCGAGGTCGACCAGTACAAACCGGTCTGGGTGCTCCGCCTCGGCGGCGCGCACGAGCCCCCACACCGTCGCCGCCACCACGTCATCGCCGTCCACCGCGCCCCGGGTGAGGAACGCCAGCCGCGAACCGGCGAACCGCTCGTCGGCGAGCCAGGATCGCATCAGGTCCAGCACGGACGACGCCAGACCGTGCGCGGCCGCCGGCACCCCGTCGCCCGAGCCTCCGGCCACCGGTACCAGCACCGTGCGCGGCACGAGAGCACCGCCGTCGTACGCCTCTCCCAGCGACCGCAGATCGGCACCTGTCCCGACAGGGCCGCCCATGGCGTCGGCAAGAGCTTCGGCGAGACCCCACTCGTCCGGACCCACTACTGCCAGAGTGCTCGGCGACACCGCGGATACCGGCGAGGCCGGGGCGACCAGCGGGACCCAGTTCAGCCGGAACAGGGAATCCCTTCCGATTGCTCGCGAGCCGGTGGCCTGCTCGTCCGAAAGGACTCGCAGGGTCAGCGACCTGATCGAGGCCACGGGACCGCCCGCGCCGGCGATCGCGATCGACATCGCGTCCGGTCCGGCCCAGGACAACCGCACCCGGACCGCCGATGCCCCCGCCGCGTGCAAGGACACGCCCTCCCACGCGAAGGGCACCTTACGCCGGGCGTCCTCGCTCTGGTCGAGGAGCAGGCACAGGTGCAGCACCGCGTCCAGCAGCGCCGGATGCATACCGAACGCCCCCGCCTCGGCCGCGTCCTGCTCGGGCAGACCGATTTCGGCGTACATATCCGAGTCGCATCGCCAGGCCGCGGTCAGGCCGCGGAACGCCGGCCCGTAGTCGAAGCCGTCCGCCGCCCGCCCCTCGTAGAAGCCTTCCAACGAGATCGGCGTCGCACCGGCCGGTGGCCACACCGTCGTGTCGAACGGCGGTGCGGTAAGGGGCTCGTCGACTGCCAGGAGACCGCCCGCGTGTCGTGTCCAGGGGCGCTCCTCCTCGCCTTCCGGCCGCGCGTGCACGCTCAGCGGCCGGTGTCCCCTCTCGTCGGGCTCGCCCAGCCGCACCTGTACCTGGACACCACCCTGTTCGGGCAGCGTCAACGGCGCGGCCAGGGTCAGCTCGTCCACTCGCGCGCAGCCGACCTCGTCACCGGCCCGGATCGCCAGTTCCAGGAACGCCGTCGCCGGTACCACCACCCGGCCCGACACCACGTGATCGGCCAGCCACGGCTGGGAACGCACCGACAACCGGCCGGTAAAGAGCACCTCGTCGCCGCCCGCCAGCTCAACGGCGGCTCCCAGCAAGGGATGGTCCGGCGCTCCGAGCCCGGCGTCGGTCACATCGCCGACGCGGGAGAGCGAAGGCCTCGGCCAGAAACGCCGGTGCTGGAAGGCGTAGGTGGGCAGCTCCACCCGGCGGGCGCCGGGGAACACCGCACACCAGTCCACCGGCACCCCGCGTACGTGCAGGGCGGCCAGCGCCGTCATCACCGTGTTCTGCTCGTCCCGGTCCCCGCGCAGCACCGGCACCAGCAGCATGTCCGGATCCGCCACCGCCTCGGCGTCTGTCAGGACGTCCTGCGCCATGGCGGTCAGTACGCCGTCGGGGCCCAGTTCCAGGTAGGCCCGCACTCCCTGAGCGTGCAGCGTCCGGACACCGTCGGAGAAGCGGACGGCCTGGCGGACCTGGTCCACCCAGTAGTCCGGCGAGCACAGCTGCTCGTCGGTGGCCGCCTGCCCGGTCACCGTGGACACCACCGGGATCTGTGGCGGGTCGTAGGACAGCGTCCGGGCCAGGGCGCGGAAGTCCTCCAGCATCGGGTCCATCAACGGCGAATGGAACGCGTGCGACACCCGCAACCGCTTCGTCCTGACCCCCCTCTCCTCCAGGGCGGCGGCCACCTCAAGCACCGCCTCCTCGGTGCCTGAGATCACCACCGAGGCCGGACCGTTGACCGCCGCGACCGACACCTCCTTCTCACGCCCGGCCAGCAGAGCGGCGACCTCCTCCTCGGAAGCCCGCACCGACACCATCGCCCCACCCGCCGGGAGCGCCTGCATCAACCGCGCCCGACCCGCCACCAGCACACACGCATCCTTCAGGGACAACACCCCGGCCACATGCGCCGCGGTGATCTCCCCGATCGAATGACCGGCCAGCACATTCGGCCGCACTCCCCACGAGGACACCAACCGGAACAGCGCCGTCTCCACCGCGAACAGAGCCGGCTGCGCCCACCCCGTCTCGTCCAGCGACCCCGCCTCGGCCGACCCCGGCTCGGCGAACAGCACCTCCCGCAACGACCCGTCCAGCAACGGGTCCAGCTCGGCGATCACCTCGTCCAACGCCTGCGCGAACACCGGGAACCGGCCATACAGCTCCCGGCCCATCCCCACCCGCTGACTACCCTGACCGGTGAACAGGAACGCGAGCTCCGGCTCCACCCCGGCCACCCCGCGCACCACACCCACACCCGGCCGCTCCTCGGCCAGCGCACCCAACCCGGCCAGCACACCCTCACGATCAGCCGCGACCACCACCGCCCGATGCTCGAACACCGACCGCGTCGCCACCAGCGAGAACGCCACATCGCTCAGCACCGGAGCAGGATCGCTACCCACATACGACACCAGCCGCCCGGCCTGCGCCCGCAACGCCTCCGCCGTACGACCCGACACCACCACCGAAACCACCGGCGGCTCCACGACGACATCCGGCATCCGGTCCTGCGCTTCGGCCGTGACCTGCTCGGCCTCTGGGCCCTGCTCGACGATCACATGCGCGTTGGTGCCACTGATCCCGAACGACGACACCGCAGCCCGACGCGGACGGTCGGTCTCCGGCCACGATCGCGCCTCGGCCACCAGCTCGACCGCGCCCTCGCTCCAGTCCACATGCGAGGACGGCTCGTCCACATGCAACGTGCGCGGCACCACACCCTCGCGCATCGCCATGACCATCTTGATCACACCTGCCACACCGGCGGCCGCCTGGGTGTGCCCGAGGTTCGACTTGATCGAGCCCAGCAGCAGCGGCCGGTCGGCGTCCCGGTCCTGGCCGTAGGTCGCCAGCAGGGCCTGCGCCTCGATCGGGTCACCCAGCGTCGTCCCGGTGCCGTGCGCCTCCACCGCGTCCACCTCGGCCGGCGACAACCCCGCACCGGCCAGCGCCTGGCGGATCACCCGCTGCTGCGACGGACCGTTCGGCGCCGTCAACCCGTTCGACGCCCCGTCCTGGTTGATCGCCGACCCGCGCAGCACCGCCAGCACCTGGTGGCCGTTGCGCCGAGCGTCCGACAACCGCTCCAGCACCAGCACACCCACACCCTCGGCCCAGCCCACCCCATCGGCCGACTCGGAGAAGGACCTGCACCGGCCGTCCACCGACAGACCACGCTGCCGGGCGAACCCGATGAAGGTGTTCGGCG
>NZ_JBEOWJ010000050.1:0-67251 GCF_040295965.1 Streptosporangium sp. NPDC002544
GAGTTCTCAAGAAACGGACGCGTACACCGTTGTTCGCAGACCCGCGTTCGCGGTGTCCCGGACTTCGGGGCGTTCCATTCCGTGTCACCATCTTACCAGATCTGCCGGGTTTGTGTCAACTTGTCGGCTTCCCGACCGTCGACCCAGACCTGCCGAATCCGCTAGGATTGCGACCACCCTGTCTCCAGGGCAACCCCTCTAACTTACTCCAACATCCGGTCGATGTCCAACTTGTGCAGACACGCCCGATTTGCCAGATTCTCAGAGGGGGGTGCAGGACTTTGCCCTGCCTGAAAAACTCTAGCAGCCTCCTAGGGCCACCATGACCAACTTCCTGGTAACAACTAGGTCTTCCCTGAGACTCAAGCTCTCAAACACGAGAACCCGGAGTCAAAAGACTCCGGGTTCTCGGCTCGCCCCAACTTCCTGACCTGGGCTGTTCCCCTCCCAACCACCGGCTGGAACTCCGGGTCAGGACTCTCGCACTGCTCTCGAACTCAGGCCATCGGCCAGTCAGCTCGCCGGCAACGCCGCCAGCTGAGCGAGCAACCGCGCGATGTCCTGGTCGGCCTGTGCGGCACGGGACCGCACCTTGGTCACCACATCGTCCGGCGCCTTGGCCATGAACTGCTCATTGCCGAGCTTGGCCGCGACCTGGGCCGCCTCCTTACGCGCCACCGCGAGATCCTTCTCCAGGCGCTTACGCTCGGCGGCCACATCGATCGTCCCCGCCGTGTCGATCTCCACGACAACCCCGCTCACATCGAGACGGGCGGTCGCGGCGAACGAATCGGACGGCTGGTCGAGCCGGAGCAACGACCGGATCGCCCCTTCGTGAGAGGCCAGCGCCGTACCGGCGAGCGAGAGCCGCGCGGCGACCCGCTGCCCTGGCTTGAGGCCCTGATCGGAACGGAACCTGCGCACCTCGGTGATCAGCCCCTGCACCGCGATGATCTCCTCCTCCGCCGAGGGATCACGCAATGACTCCTGGACCGTCGGCCATGGCGCAACCACGATCGACTCGTGCCCGGTGACCGCTCGCCACAGTTCCTCGGTGACGAACGGAACCAGCGGGTGGAGCAGACGGAGCAGCGAGTCGAAGACATGGCCCAGCACGAGCCGGGTGTGCTCCTGCCCGGAGGCGATCTGGATCTTGGCGAGTTCCACGTACCAGTCGCAGACCTCATCCCACGCGAAGTGGTAGAGCAGGTCGGAGATCTTGGCGAACTCGAAGTCCTCGAACGCGGCGTCCACCGACGCGACGATCTCCTGGAGTCTGGACAGGATCCACCTGTCGGCAGCGGTCAGTTCCTCAACCGGAAGCTCACCCGTCACGGCACCGTTCATCAGCGCGAAGCGAGTGGCGTTCCAGATCTTGTTACAGAAGTTGCGCGACCCTCCTGCCCATTCCTCGCTGATCGCCACGTCGGAGCCGGGGTTGGCTCCGCGTAGCAGCGTGAAACGGGTGGCGTCGGCGCCGAAGCGCTCGATCCAGTCGAGCGGGTCGACGACGTTGCCGAACGACTTCGACATCTTCTTGCCGTACTGGTCCCGGACCATGCCGTGCAGAGCCACGGTCCGGAACGGCGGCTCGCCGTCCATCGCGTAGATGCCGAACATCATCATTCGGGCGACCCAGAAGAACAGGATGTCGTAGCCGGTCACCAGGACGGAGGTCGGGTAGAACTTCGCCAGTTCAGGCGTCCTGTCCGGCCAGCCGAGAGTGGAGAACGGCCACAACCCGGAGGAGAACCAGGTGTCGAGGACATCGGGGTCCTGGACGTAGCCATCGGGCGCCTGCTCGTCGGGGCCGACGCAGACGACCTCACCGTCGGGGCCGTACCAGACCGGGATGCGGTGCCCCCACCACAGCTGCCGGGAGATGCACCAGTCGTGCATGTCGTCGACCCAGTCGAAGTAGCGCTTGGCCAGCTCCGGCGGGTGGATCTTCGTCCGGCCGTCACGGACCGCGTCGCCCGCCGCCTTCGCCAGGGGCGAGACGTTGACGAACCACTGGAGTGAGAGCCGCGGCTCGACCACGGTCTTGCAGCGCGAGCAGTGCCCGACGGAGTGCAGGTAGGGACGCTTCTCCGCCACGATCCGGCCCTCGGCGCGCAGTGCGGCCACCACTGCGGGCCTGGCCTCGAAGCGGTCGAGCCCCTGGAACGGGCCGTGGGCCGTGATCACACCGCGCTCGTCCATGATCGTCAGGGACGGCAGCGAGTGGCGGCGTCCGATCTCGAAGTCGTTCGGATCGTGCGCCGGGGTGACCTTGACCGCTCCGGTGCCGAAGGCCGGGTCGACGTGCTCGTCGGCGACGATCGGGATGAGACGCCCGGTGAGCGGTAGCTCCACTTCCCTTCCGATCAGGTGCGCGTAGCGCTCGTCGGAGGGGTGCACGGCCACGGCGGTGTCACCGAGCATCGTCTCGGCCCGGGTCGTGGCGACCACGATGGAGTCGTCGCCGTCGCCGTAGCGGATCGAGACGAGCTCACCCTCGTCCTCGCTGTGCTCGACCTCGATGTCCGAGAGCGCGGTCAGGCAGCGCGGGCACCAGTTGATGATGCGCTCGGCGCGGTAGATGAGCCCGTCGTCGAAGAGCCTCTTGAAGATCGTCTGAACGGCGCGGGAGAGTCCGGGGTCCATGGTGAAGCGCTCGCGTGACCAGTCCACGCCATCGCCGAGCTTCTTCATCTGGCCGAGGATCCGGCCACCGGACTCCTCCTTCCACTGCCAGACCCGTTCGACGAACGCCTCTCGGCCGAGGTCGTGCCGGGACAGGCCCTCCTTGGCGAGCTCGCGTTCGACGACGTTCTGGGTGGCGATGCCAGCGTGGTCCATGCCTGGCAGCCAGAGCGTCTCCTGGCCGCGCATGCGAGCGCGCCTGGTCAGCGCATCCTGGATCGAGTGGTCGAGTGCGTGGCCGATGTGCAGGACACCGGTCACGTTCGGCGGAGGCAGGACGATGCTGTAAGGCTCGCGCTCGCCGCTCGGATCAGCGGTGAAGTATCCCTCCGATACCCAGCGCTCGTAGCTCCGGGTCTCCACGTCGGCAGGTGTGTACTGGGTGGGCAGCTCTGGCGTCGTCACGATGCCCAAGTCTAGGGATGTCCGCGCACTCGATGTTCCCCAGCCGAAGAGTTGCGACATGTTCCCCCATCTCGCGAGCCCCGCCATGCCATCGGCCCCGCGGACCGGCTGCGGAAATCGTCCGGCGAATGCGCCACCGGCCGGCCCGGCGGAAACCGCCGGAAACGGCGACGCCCCCGCAGGATCTCCCTGCGGGGGCGTCAGCCGTGAAAACCGGTTTGTCCAGGCTGGATCACGCGGACTTCTCGCGCGGCGGCCGCTGCTGCTTGTTGAGCTGGTCACGCGGCACGAGCGTGGGGTTGACGTGTTCGAGAACCGACTCGCGGGTGATGACGACGCGCGCCACATCCTGCCGCGACGGCACCTCGTACATCACCGAGAGGAGAACCTCCTCCAGGATCGCTCGCAGGCCACGGGCGCCGGTGCCGCGCAGGATCGCCTGGTCCGCGATCGCCTCAAGTGCGTCGTCTGTGAACTCGAGTTCGACATTGTCCAGCTCGAACAGGCGCCGGTACTGCTTGACCAGGGCGTTGCGCGGCTCGGTGAGGATCTGGATGAGCGCCTCACGGTCAAGGTTGTGAACGCTCGTGATGACTGGGAGCCGGCCGACGAACTCGGGGATCATGCCGAACTTCAGCAGGTCCTCGGGCATGACGTCCCCGAAGATGTCGGAGCTGTCGATGTCTTCCTTGGAACGGATGATGGCGTTGAAACCGATGCCCTTGCGGCCGATCCGGGACTCGATGATCTTTTCGAGACCGGCGAAGGCTCCACCGCAGATGAACAGCACGTTGGTGGTGTCGATCTGGATGAACTCCTGGTGCGGGTGCTTACGGCCGCCCTGCGGCGGCACACTCGCGGTCGTGCCCTCCAGGATCTTCAGCAGGGCCTGCTGCACGCCCTCACCGGAGACGTCCCTGGTGATCGACGGGTTCTCGCTCTTACGAGCGATCTTGTCGACCTCGTCGATGTAGATGATGCCGGTCTCGGCCTTCTTGACGTCGTAGTCAGCGGCCTGGATCAGCTTGAGCAGTATGTTCTCTACGTCCTCGCCCACATAGCCCGCCTCTGTCAGGGCTGTGGCGTCGGCGATGGCGAACGGAACGTTCAGCATCTTCGCCAACGTCTGGGCGAGCAGCGTCTTACCGGAACCGGTCGGGCCCAGGAGCAGGATGTTGGACTTGGCCAGTTCGATGCCGTCGTCACGCCCGCGCTCGCCGGACTGCACCCGCTTGTAGTGGTTGTAGACCGCTACGGAGAGAGCCTTCTTCGCCTGGTCCTGACCGATGACGTAGGCGTCGAGGAATTCGTAGATCTCCCTCGGCTTGGGAAGGCTGTCCCACTTGAGCTCAGAGGACTCGCTGAGCTCCTCCTCGATGATCTCGTTGCAGAGGTCAATGCACTCATCGCAGATGTATACGCCGGGTCCGGCGATGAGCTTTTTGACTTGCTTCTGGCTCTTTCCACAGAAAGAGCACTTCAGCAGGTCTCCCCCGTCGCCGATGCGTGCCACCCCAGATACTCCTTTGCGTGGGACCGCCCTGGCTGCCGCGGTCCGTTTCTTCCGACCGGCCCGATACCCGATCGAAAAGTCATCCCGCTTAGGTTTCGACGTTACCGTCTTCTGAGCCCTCAGTGAGCCCCCTAGCGGCGAGTCGCACCGGAACGTGCCCGATTCGGCACGGTTCCGGTGCGATATGCCTCGTTAGGAGGCTACGGCCTTCGCGAGCTTCTTGCGGGACGGGATGATGTCGTCGATCAGCCCGTACTCCTTGGCCTCCACGGCGTCAAGGATCTTGTCCCGCTCGATGTCCTTGCGGACCGCCTCCGGCGCCCTGCCCGAGTGCTGAGCGATGATGCTCTCCATCTGCGCGCGCATCCTGAGGATCTCACGCGCCTGGATCTCGATGTCGCTTCCCTGGCCGCCCCCCTCGGTGGAGGGCTGGTGGATCAGCATGCGGGCGTTCGGCAGGGCGAAGCGCTTGCCGGGCGTGCCGCCGGCCAGCAGGACCGCCGCCGCCGAGGCCGCCTGGCCCAGACAGACCGTCTGGATCTCCGGCCGGACGAACTGCATCGTGTCGTAGATCGCCGTCATGGCGGTGAAGGAACCGCCCGGCGAGTTGATGTAGATGCTGATGTCACGGTCGGGGTCGAGCGACTCCAGGGTCAGCAACTGCGCCATGACGTCATTGGCCGACGCGTCGTCCACCTGCACGCCGAGGAAGATGATGCGGTCCTCGAAGAGCTTGGCGTACGGGTTCATCTCCCGCACGCCGTAGGACGTGCGCTCACTGAAGGACGGAAGAACGTAACGGCCGTTGATGTCTCCCGGCCGGATCAACTCACTCACCTTGTGCCCCTTCAGGAGACGGCGCCCGTGGAGGGCACCTGTCGAGCGCTGCGCACGACCTGGTCGATGAAGCCGTAGTCCTTGGCCTCCTCGGCCGTGAACCAGCGGTCACGGTCGGAGTCGGCCTCGATCTGCTCCAGATTCTGACCGGTGTGGAACGCGATGCGCTCGGCGAGGGTCTTCTTGACATATAGCATCTGCTCAGCCTGGATGGCGATGTCGGCTGCGGTACCGCCGATGCCGCCGGACGGCTGGTGCATCATGATGCGAGCGTGCGGCAGGGCGTAACGCTTGCCCCGCTCGCCGGCGCAGAGCAGGAACTGGCCCATGGAAGCGGCCAGACCCATCGCGACCGTGCACACATTGTTAGGCACGTATTCCATCATGTCGTAAATCGCCATCCCAGCGGTCACGGAACCGCCTGGCGAGTTGATGTAGAGCCAGATGTCGCGCTCTGAGTCGTCCGCGGCGAGCAGCAGCAGCTCTGCGCAGATTCGGTTGGCGATCTCGTCGTTGACCTGGGTGCCCAGCACGATGATGCGCTCACGCAGCAGCCGCTGGTAGAGCTGGTCTTCGAGCCTGAACGAGCCATTCGGCTGGCTCATCGACTCGGGCCCGGAGCCGGTCGGCTGGTAGAAGGTCGGCGGGCTGGTCACAGCGTCACCTTCCGATGCGTCGTAATCGATTGGCTTTGCTTGTGACCTTAACGCGCGTGGCCTACCGGACATGCCCCCTCAACGCGCTGTTCGCTGACGGCGCATGCTGCCCGCCGCCTCCGCACCGTGCCTGGAACCTCCCGCCGCGCGCCTCGGTAAAGGCTCGGAAACCGGGGCCCGTACGGCGTGTCGGAGCTCGCGGGATACGTGTGCGGACGCCGGAGACGGATCGTGGAGGACCGCTGAGAGGACTTCCGGCGCGAAAGAGCGGAAGGTCGCGGCCCTCAGAGGGCCCAGGAGCCTGCGAACCCCTTGGAAGCCGGGGAGGAACCGGAGGAGTCCAGGAGAGCGCCAGGGCAGCGCTCTGCGGCGCGCTCACCCCCACATCGCCCTCGGTCCGGCCCCGAAGGAGCGGCCGAAGGCCCTGACCGGGACCGGGAGAGCGCGGACGCCCCCGCCACGCTGAGCGCGGCGGGGGCGTCCGGGGCGCTCGACGGCGCCCCCTCGCTTCGCTCTGGGGCTACTTCGCGGCGTCAGCCTCGGTGGCCTCGGTGGCCTCCTCGGTCTCGGCGGACTCCTCACCGTTGATCTCGGTGTAGATGGCCTTGAGGTCGACCTCGTTGCCCGCCTCGTCGGTCACCTTCGCGGCATCGCCGATGACACTCTTGGCCTTGTCACGGACGATCTCGACCATGGCCAGCGTGAGCTGGTCGTTGTCGGCCAGGTGCTGGGCCAGCGTGTTGGGCGCGACGTTCATCTGCATGGCGCGGCGCACCACGAAGTTGGTCAGCTCCTGCTCGCTGACGCCGAGCTCCTCGCTCTTGACGATCTTGTCGAGGACGAAGCCCGTCTTGAGCGCCTTCGCGGCGCTCTCGTCGAACTCGGCGAGGCGCTCCTCCTCGGTGGTCTGGTAGAGGCGGAAGAACGCCTCCTTGCTCAGGCCACTGTCGGCGATCTGGTGCTCGAGGTTGTGCTTGCGGTTGTCGACCTCGGCCTTGAGCGCGCTCTCCGGCAGCGGAATGTCGATCTTGCCGAGCAGGGCGTCGAGCGCGTTCTCACGGGCCTGGACGACCTGGTCGATCAGCTTGTTGCGGCGGGCCTGCTCGCTGATGCTCGCCTTGAGCTCGTCAAGGGTGTCGAACTCGCTGGCGAGCTGGGCGAACTCGTCGTCGAGCTCGGGGAGGACCTTCTCCTTGACGCTCTTGACGGTGATGGTGACCACGGCCTCCTCGCCGGCGTTCTCGCCGCCGACCAGGTTGGTGGTGAACTCCTTGGTCTCACCGGCGGACAGGCCGACCAGGGCGTCGTCCAGGCCCTGCAGCACCGAGCCGGCGCCGACCTCGTAGGAGACGTCGTTGGCCTGCTGCTCCTCGATGTTGACACCGTCGATCGAGGCGGCCAGGTCCATGACGACGAAGTCGCCCGCGGCGGCGGCGCGCTCGACGCCGGTCAGCGTGGCGAAACGCTGGCGCAGGCCGTCCAGCTGGGTGTCGATGTCGGAGTCGGAGACCTCGGAGACCGGGACGGTCACCTCGATGCCCTGGTAGTCGGGGACGTCGAACTCGGGACGGATGTCCACCTCGGCGGTGAACTCGACCTGCTGACCGTCCTCGATCTTGGTGACCTCGATCTCCGGCTGGCTGACCGGGAAGATCTCGCTCTCGTCGACGGCCTGGCCGTACAGCTTGGGCACCGCGTCATTGAGGGTCTCCTCCAGCACCACCGCGCGGCCGAACCGCTGCTCGATGATGCGGGCCGGAACCTTGCCGGGGCGGAACCCGGGGACGCGCACCTGCTGCGCGACCTTCTTGTACGCCGCCTGCAGGCTCTCACCGAGCTCCTCGAACGGCACCTCGACGGTAAGCCTTACCCGGGTCGGGCTGAGCTCCTCCACAGCGGTCTTCACGGGGTCGTCTCCTTGATCAAACTTCGAGTGATCGCGGGCGCGCCAAGTCGTAGCGGCTATCGCGGCAAGCTCTCGCGCCGCGCCCACATGAGTGGCACCTGGCACAGCCATCGAGACGCGCGAGATTAGGGCACGCTCCACTGCGGCGGGTGTTCAGCGCCGCAGGCCAGTCTAGGGCAGAGCGACACCTTGGAGCGACCAATGACCGCTCAGTCCTCCTTGATGATCCGCCTCAGGATGTCGTTCGTCTCACCGGGGGTGGTACTGACCGCGCACAGCCGCTCCATGACCTCGCTGTAGCGGTCGACATCCTCGCGCTTGTCCAGGTAGAGGGCGCTGGCCAGCTGCTCGACGTAGACCACGTCCGGGAGCTCGCTGTCGTTGAAGCGGAGCACGCTGAAGGCACCGCCCTCCGCGCTGTGCCCGCCGAAGCTGAAGGGCATCACCTGGATTGTGATGTTCGGCTGCCGCATGAGGTCGAGCAGGTGCTCCAGCTGTGCCCGCATGACGTCCGCACCACCGATGGGACGTCGCAGCGCGGCCTCGTCGATGACGGCCCAGAAGAACGGGCCGTCGGGCCGCCTGAGCACCTGCTGGCGCTCCATCCGCAGGTCGACCCGGCGGGTGATCTCGTCGGGCGCTATGCCGGCGCTCCCCGCGGTGATGACCGCCCTGGCGTACTCCTTCGTCTGCAGCAGGCCCGGCACGAACTGCACCTCGTACGTACGGATCCGGGAGGCTGCCTCCTCCAGGCCGACGTACGTCTGGAACCATGAGGGCAGCAGGTCGTTGAACCGGTGCCACCAGCCGGGTTCGTTGGCCCTGAGCAGCAGATCCATGATCGCCGACCGGGCGCGATCGTCCTCCACCCCGTAGAAGGTGAGCAGATCCGCCACATCGCGCTCTCTCAGGCCAACCCGGCCGAGCTCCATCCTACTGATCTTGGATTCGGATCCGCGGATCAGATGGCCTGCCTCCTCTCGCGAGAGCCCCTTGGCCTCGCGCAGACGACGCAGTTGGGAGCCTAAGAGGATACGCAGAGCTGTGGGACCTGATCCCGGTTGAACCTGCGCCACTTCGCCTCCCTCTCTACTTGGGCCAGCGCACACAGTGTCACTACTTCCGGCCGCTATGACAAGGTCTCAAGTCACTGCCCAATTCGCCAAGTCGCCGACCTAACCGTCCATGCTGCTGCACATTGCAACTGCACGTGCATTTGGGTCTTGCAGCAGACGTTCCAGTGACCCATGATGGCTTAGTGCATATTGGGCTTATGGTGCACAAGCTCTGAAAACTCTCACGTGGTACGGAGACTCACGATGACAGCGGGAGGTACCGGCAGGATGGTGGAGGAGCCAAAATCGGCTGCCGACTACCTGCAGGCGACCCGCGAGGTGAGCTTTGACGAGCTGCTCGAGGCCAACCAGTCCGACGCCACCGCATGCCCTCTGCCCAGCCAGGCCGACTCGGTGAAGACCGCCCGGGACGTGACACGCTCGACGCTCCGCGACTGGGGACTGGCGGAGCTCAGCGATGACGCAGCGCTAGTGGTTTCGGAACTCGTCACCAACGCGGTCCGTTACGCGCTGTGTCCGCCCGGCCAGCCGGGAATCACCCCGATCACGCTCGTCCTGCTGCGTCTCTCGCCCCACGTGCTCCTGGCCGTGATGGACCCCAGCAACGAGGTTCCGACCCCCAAGGAGCCGGACTTCATCTCGGAGAACGGCCGGGGCCTCTACATCGTGGAGACCTACAGTCAGGGCTGGGGCTGGGACTACCTCAACTGCGGCGGCAAGGCCGTCTGGGCCCTCTTCAGCGCCCACCGCTGACGTTCCGCACCGCGCTCCCGCACCGCGAGGCGGTCTTCCAGACATGCGTCGTCCAGGTGCCCTGCCTCGCCTGGCCGAGAACTCACACCCCTGTACAACGAGAAACCGGGCACCGGTCGGAACCGATGCCCGGCATGCGTCGGGGTGACAGGATTTGAACCTGCGGCCCCCTGCTCCCAAAGCAGGTGCGCTACCAAACTGCGCCACACCCCGGTAGGTCGAGTACGCGCACGCTCCGGAACTCCGGTACGCTTACGCCCTGACGAACGGATGAAGTCTAGACCAGACTGAAGCCGCTTCGCGCGGACGTAGCTCAATGGTAGAGCCCCAGTCTTCCAAACTGGCTACGCGGGTTCGATTCCCGTCGTCCGCTCCAACGATGAAAGGCCAGGTCAGCCCATATGCGGCGACCTGGCCTTTTGTGTTTTCCTAAAACTTCAGGATCTTTCGTGCCCGTGGCGTGCCCGATGCTTTTTTGTGCCCGCCATCCCGAGCTTTCTTGAAAGCTTGGCCGAGGGCACGCGCGATGGCCTGGTCACGATCCTTGCTCGCATGCTGGTAGATCAGCGCCGCCCGCGTGGAGGAGTGCCCCATCCGGGTCATCAGCTCTTTGAGACTCGCCCCGCTGTCCGATGCCAAGGTGTTACCGACGTGCCGGAGATCATGGAAGCGGAACCCCGGTAGGCCCACGTCGGCCTGTACCTTCCTCCAGATCCGGCGGAAGCCGGAGCGCCGCAGCATCGCCCCCTTGGGACCGACGAAGACGCGCCCGTGCTCCCCCTGCTCCGCGAACTCATCGAGATGCGCCCGCAGATCGGGAATGATCTCCGGAGGGATGGAGACCGTACGCCGACCGGCCCGCGACTTGGGCGTGCCCTCAACAAGGGTGCCCCCGTCGAGTTCGGCCAGCGCGCCCACAACCCGGACCACTCCCCCGTCCAAGTCGAGATGCGTTCGGCGTAGCCCCGCCAGCTCACCCCATCGCAGGCTTGCGAAGGTCCCTAGGAGCACCAGCGCTCGATACCGGCAGGGAACCGCGTCCGCGATCTCCAGAACCTTGGCCAGCGGGATCATCTCCCGTTCCGGGGTGTCCGGCGTGCCGGCGCCCTTGATCCGGCACGGGTTACGGCGGATCCGCTCATCGTCCACCGCCGTTCCCATGATCGACTTGAGGAGCTGGTAAGCCTTGGCCACGGTGGACTGTCCGACGACGCCGAGCCGTTCCTTGCGCCAGCGCCGTACATCGGCCTCTTTGATGTCGGCGAGGTGGTGATTGCCGAAAGTCGGAGCAAGGTGGTTCTTCAGGAGCCCGCGATACAGCCCCTCTGTCCGAGGCTTGAGTACGCGATCATCAATCCACTCGGCGGCGTACTTGCCGAAGAGAACCTTCCCGCGCTCCGGACTCATCCAGTCGCCCCGCTGGATCTCGGCCTCTTTCAGGACGAGCCACCTGTCCGCGTCCTTCTTGGTGGCGAAGGTCTCCGGGGCAGGGCGGTCCATGCCGTCAGGACCGGGGTAGCGGGCCTGGAACCGCCCGGAGGGGAGTTTCCGCACACGCCCGAAGCGCCTCTTAGCGGCCTTCCTGCCCCTTGATGGCCGGGGGTCTTCCTCTGGGGTGGGCAGAGCGGTTTTAGCCATTACGCGGCCCTCCTGCGGCGTGTGGTGGTGATCGGCTCGACCAGCCCGGCGGCGATGAACGCCTCAAGGGCCGCTTCGGGGATTCGGACGTTCCGGCCGACGTGGACGAAGGCGATCCGGCGTTCCTCGATCAGGCGCCGGGGGAAACGGGGTGTGGTGTTGAGCCGCTCGGCGGCCTCTTCCACGGTGAGCAGCCGCCCCCGCGCGAGTTCCGGGAGGAGCGAGACGGGCTCTTGCCTGGTCTTCCTGGTCATGCCGCCACCCCCAGGGCCGGAGTTGCCGAAAGATCTGGAACAGGGGTGCCGTCGGCTCTGGCCTGGAGTTCGGCCAGGCGTGCTTTGGTGCGGTGGCGGTCGGCGACCCCGCGCAGCAGCCGTTTGGCCAGTGGGGTGCGGTTGGGGTCGCTGGTCGAGACCGGCCGCCAGATGTAGCGGTGGGAGTCGGTCTCGGTGTCGTCGGGCAGGCCGAGCATGTCGAGGACCCAGGCCCGGCGGTCGGCCTTGTGCTCGCGAAGGGTCTTGTTGGACCACTTGCGCGAGACCAGGACGCGACGCCCCGCGTAGCCGAGGTGTTCGGCCTTGTGCGCCTTGCCCTTGCACCGGCCCGGCAGCATGCCCGCCTTGGCGCCCTTGGGCTGGATGCCGTACCGCAGCCAGTTCGGGCAGGTGGGCGAGCACGGTTCGTAGCGCAGCGCTTCGACCATCCGCACGGCGTGGTCACGGCGAGCGGGATCGTCGGTGGTGGGGTCGAGGGTGTCGCCGAGGTTCTTGGTCAGGTACTTGGTGAGGTAGCCGATGCGCTTGTGAGCGTCCGGCGATCCGGCGACGATGCCCTGAACATCGACTTGAGGGCCGAAGCGGACCACGTGCAGCGGTTCGGCCGCCTCGTCCTGGTCGAGTTGATCGAGCGCCTCGTCCCAGGTGGGCAGCAGTTCCCCGGTTTCGGGGTCGAGGTAGTCGCCGCTCTGTCCGTCCGGGTAGGTGGCACCGTCGCCCAGGTCGGCCCGTTCCGCCCAGATGGGCAGGTGGTCACCGTCGAACTTCACTTCATCGACCGAGGGCCACCACACCTGATGGTAGGTCGCGGCGGCGATGGCCTTGATTTCCGCGCGGGGCAAGGTGCCGCGGATGGCCATGTGCAGATGAGGCGCGAGCCGCTTCTGAGGTTCCACCGTGGCGAAGTACTGCACGTCATAGCCGGCCACCCGGCGCAGGTTCTGCACGAACCGATCGACCAGCTTGGAGAAGTGCAAGGCGTCGCGGGCCGCCGCCGCGTAGTCGTAGGTGCTCGGATCGACCGGCACGCCCAGGCCGGAACGGATCTTGCCGTACGAGGGCAGGGTGAGGGTGACGAACAGCGACGGCCGGTAGACCCTGCCATCGGCGGCGATGAAGGTCCGCCCGAGGGTGGTGTCCTGCTTGGCCCGCTTGGGCAGGTCCGGCGCATCCTGACGCCGCCTCGTCGAACGCGAGCGTTTCGGGGTCGCTCGACCGCCCAGGACGTTGCCCCGCATCCCAGCGGCGTTGATCTCCGCGTCAATGCCCGCGATCGCCTCGTCCCAGTCGGCGACCTCTTCCCCGTCGCGTTCGGCCTCACCCCGCTTGGCCTGCACGTCGGCCCGGAACTCGATCAGCCATCGCTGGTCTTCAGTGGAGGGGTGGGGCTCGGCGATCGGCTCGTGATCCAGGTGCCAGCCTTCCCGGCATTGCGCCCGGCGCAGCTGCTGATTGCGCTTGGCGCACGGCGGACACTTGGCCTCTTGGGTGGTGCCACAGGGGATGTCGAACGGCTCAACGGTGCCGGTGTGGGTGTCCAGGCGCCGCATCTCGATCGGGCGGATGCAGACCCCGTTGAGCTTGGCGACCTCGATGGCCACATCCAGGGCGACAGGCAGAGTGTCGCGGAGGAGCCGGGGCAGGGTGCGATCAGAGCCGTTCGGCGGGGCGTCGGTCGAGGGGGTGGACGGGGGGACGGGGGTGTCGGTCACATGGCCCCCTCGGGGTCGATGAAGTCAGCACAGATCCGGTAGGCGTCGCGGTAGGGGTGCTTGCGCAGCCGGGCGGAGTCGAGGTCAACGATCACCGTCACCTCGGCCAGGTCGGAACCGTCGAAGGTCCTCAGCCGCCGGAAGGACAGGGCGTCGATCTGGGCCGGGGTGCCGTGCAGGATGATGCGCATCAGGCCGCCCCCTCCATCTCGATCGGCAGGGTGTCGCCGGTCATCAGGGCCGCCATGGTGCGGATGTCGGCATCGGAGACGTAGGCCGCGCGGACCCGGATGGGGTCGGGTGAGGTCTCCAGTCGTACATAGGCGACACCCGCACCCTGCTCGGGGATCGGGGAGATGTGATCGGCCAGCGCTCCCCTGTCCCGTGCGCCGTCGCCGAGGACCATGTCCACCTGTTCCGACTCGTCCAGCCGGAGCGCGATCTTGTCGGGGAACAGGTTGCGGATGTTCATGACCTCCTTGCGCGGGTCTTGGAGAGCGGCCATCACGCCGAACCCGACCGCGCGACCTTGGGTGGTCAGCGTCGCCAGCGCGGCCGAGATCCGCAGCTTGAGGCCCTTGTCCGACTGGTAGGCGGTCAGGAACGCCACCTCGTCGACGAGCACCAGGACGAACGGGTCATCGAGGGTGGGAGTGTGGGAGCGCTGAAGTCCGGCGTAGCGATCAGCCCGCTCCTGCATGACCTGTACGGCTGCTTCCAGCAGATCCGCGCACGCGGCCGGATCGGCGGCATACCGGTCTCCGAAGATCTCGCGCCCGTAGGACAGTTCCATCCGCTTGGGGTCCAGCGCCCACACCTGAGTCAGGCCCGCCCGGACGGCCGGGAGGAGACCACGGATGGCCGACCATAGGAACGAGCCCTTGCCCGCACCCGTCGCGCCCGCGATCAGCACATGTGTGCCATGCACCGTGAGCCGGTACGGACTGCCGTCTTCACACATACCGATCTCGACCGGACCCACCGACGCCACCACGGGGAGGGGAACCGCCGGCAGCGGGACGGCCAGCGGGTCACGCCGGGGGAAGGTCAGTTGCAGACGACCGGCCCGCACGACGGCCACCCGGCAGGAGGAGGCACCGAACCCGTGGGCGAGGTGGTCGATGTGGTCGGACCAGTCCTTGACCGACTGACCGCTGATCATCTTCACCGTGACCACATCGGCCCACGAGGTACAGCGGACGCCGACGAGGCGGGGCAGGTAGTCGCGGCCCTGGAGATGACGGCCGAGCCCGGAGACGATCATCACTGGTTGCCAGTGCCGCCGGTAGATCCACACCCGGCGCCAGAAGGCCAGCAGCCGCCAGCCCACCCAGCGATCGAACGAGGGCCGATCGAAGAACGGCCACGGGGCGAGGAGTGAGAGGGGAACGGTGACGACGACCAGGGCGACGCGCCAGCCGTACAGGACGCCGAGCATGGCGGGAACGGCAACCAACGCCACGGCGATCGGGTGACGCCAGACGAGCCGGACCACTCTGGCCAGCAGCCGCCACAGGAAGATCGTGATGGTGAAGATGGCCGGGGTGTGGACCACGGCCGGGCGAAACACTACGGCGGTGTCGGGGGTGGTGGAGACGAGGGTTCGTGTCTCGTCGCCGGGCAGTTTTTTGAACATTAGGCTTGGGGCCTCTCTTGATTCGCTGTCTGGGGAGAACCGAGGGGCCGCCGGAATGCCAGTTCCAGCGGCCCCGCTTGCGTGTCAGGCCGCGATGTCCTTACCGGCCGAAGCCTTGGTCGAGGCCGCACCGGATCGAGGAGCACGCATCGCGGTTGCCCGCAGGGACCAGGCCAGACGGCCGGTCTTCTCGGCGACGTAGGCGGTGGCGGTCATGCCGTCGAACTCGACCGGGACGAACGGCAGACCCGGCAGAGCAGCCGGGGGAACGGGCTGGACCGGGGACAGGATCTTGACTGCCACCGTCTTCTGTCCGGCCTTGAGCGTGGGATCCGCATCCATGACGGCGACCTGCCAGACGAGTTCGCCGGTGGTCTTGTCCTTGGCATAGACCGTGCGCCCCCCGGTCGAGGCGGTGAAGTCCTTGACCTGCTCGACCTCGCCGACGACGTAGCAGCCGTGCGGGAAGACCTGGTCGAAGCTGACGGGGATGGGGCCTTGGATGGCCATGATGTTCTCTCCTGTTGTCTAGTCGCTCTGTCGGTAACTCGTACTGTCGAGTTGAAGGTAAACGGTAAACGGATACTCGACAAGACGAGTTTCCGTTCCGCTATGTGAGCTACATCACATCAAAGGGCATAGGTGTCTTCCAGCTCATGAAGCACCCCCGGAAGCGCCACCTCGATGACCATGACAGGCCGAGTCCCGGCGAAGACCCGAGCCACAACCCCCAGCACCGCCGCCGTCTCCCCCAGCCCCAAAAGCTTTATCTCATCGGCCGTCGGATGACGAGCCGCCAACCGCTCGATGACGTGATCCAGCCGCAGGCCCTTGACCGCCTGGACATGCTGGCGAATGCCGGCCATCAACGGCAACGCCTTCCCCAGGTCGGTCCCCTCGGCCAACTCGACCGGGCACCACAAGGTGATCAGCTCACACGGTTCGCTGCCGTCGCTCAGCAGGACCCGGCGCATCATGATGGGCGCCTCCGGGGGCAGAGCCATCGCCGCCGCGATGTTCGCGGGAGCCGGACGTGGCCCCGCCTCCAGCACCGATGCGCCCTGGTTGGCTTCGGGCCGGTCCAGGACGGCACGGCCAGGCCGGGAGAAGTCCTCCTCAGCCAGCGGAGGAGCCGCCTTCACATACGAGCCCTTGCCATGCTCACGGTCGATGAAGCCCCGCAGCTGCAACACCTGAAGCGCCCGCACAACGGTAGGACGGCTGACCGCGAACTCCCGGATCAGCTGCGACTCAGAGGGCAGCAGAGAACCGGGCGGATAGGTGCCGTCCGCGATCTTGTGCCGGATCGCCGCGACGATCTGGGCGTACTTCGGAGGTGCGTACTCCTCACCGGAAACAGACATCTCAATAACCCAACTACTCGACTTATCGTCAGCATAGAGCAGGCACTCAGCATGTACAGCTGTTCCTCGTGGACGAGCGAAAGAGTGCGGCGGTGCGGAACAGCAAGGTTTCCCTCCCGGACCTTCCACCACACCGCCGCACCCGTCTAAAGGGGCGAACGCCGCATCATGATCATGCTCTTGTGAGGGACGCCCGTGATGATCGACGACTGATCGCCGAACTCGCACAGCACCCACACCATTCGGATCTCAGCGACCACGGGAAAGCTGCGCCAGAGGCGCCGGCTGATCTCCACGACTCTCCCCCACTCGCAGCCCTCCGGGAGAAGACCTTGCGTACAGCGCTCGATGCGGACCGGCGACATCTTGATCCCTGCCGGAGCGGCGTCTGCGCTGTATTCGAAGGCAAGGAAGTCACCGACGCCCAGGTCATCGACCTGTCGTTCTTCGACAGGTCCGGCATCGGCCAAAGCTCGCGGCTCAGCGCGGCCCATGATCGATTCCTTCGGCATCCGAAGTCAGCCAGGCCGGTGAGTGGTGCTCGCGTAGATGCGCGTACTGGAACGCGACCCGCCGAGCCGCACGAGCCGGTTCCGTCGAGCAGTGCCACGCATAGACGAATCGGCCACGTCGCACGTCCCAGCCGGTGCGCCACCAGAACCGGTCACCGTCGCACCAGACGACCAGGCCCACCCAGACCGACACCAGCGCCAGGCCGTAGCCGTCGTGAACATCGGAAGAGATCTTGAGGCGATCGAGTTCGGCCTGGAGCGACTCGGCCGTTTCCGCCGGGGAGACGCCTCCCATCGTCAGCGCCCTGCTCACGACCGCCGTCCTTGCGGAGCCTGCGATGTGGTCAACCCCTGGCACATCGAGCAGTCATCGCGGACACGCATAGAGGACGCGCCCCCGGCAGGTCCGGCGAGAAGTCCGCGCCGAGGACTGACGTACTTCCACCCCCGTCCTTCGCAGGACACGCACTGATCGGTCATAAGACACAGCCCTTCGGTCTGCTGATCTTCGCGTCGTAGATTCAGCCACTCCAGACGTCTGCTCGTCTATAGGAGTTTGAGCGTATGTCATTTATGACTCCTCTAGAGGAGTACGTCAAGTCCTATCGCGCAGGCAACTCGTACGAGAGCACATAGGCATCGCTGGACATCACCGTGTCGCACACCTCCACGGCGCGACCATCGGCGGCATAAGCAGTACGGACCAGGTGAAACACCGGAACACCCGGCGCCAGCTTGAGAGCCCGCACCTCATCACGCAGCGGCATCCGAGACCGGATCTCCTCCACGAAACGATCCAGCCGGAACCCCAACTCCTCCAGCCGAGCGTAGATCCCGCCCGGACCACTGTCCGGCTGCGCGATCCGCGTATCCCGCGCGATCTCCGCCGGGATGTACGACACGGCCGTCTCCACCGGCTGACCGTTGATCAGATACCGGCGCGACCGGGCGATCACATGATCTTCCGAGCCGATCCCGAGCAATCCGGCGACCTCCGCAGAGGGCCGCTCCTCGGTGATCTCGATGGAATCGACGGTCGGCTTCCCGCCCGCACCCTCGGTCTCCGCGATGAACGCGGCCTTGCCCTGCTCACGATGACGACGCGCGAACCGGTCCGAGGCCAGCCGCCGCACCGGAGGATGAGACCGGACAAAGACCCCACGCCCGTGCTCGGCCACCGTCAGCCCCTCGCCCTGGAGGACCTGGAGCGCGTTGCGAATGGTCATCCGCGCGACGCCGTAGTGTTGCATGAGCTGAGCTTCCGAGGGCACCTTGTCACCTTCGGCCAGAGTGCCCTGCTCGATCGCATGCCTGATGTGATCGGCGATCTGCCGGAAGACGGCCCGATCGCTGGTCGGGTCCAGATCCGGAAACGGCAGCTCGGCCACGACCAACTCCTCAACTCGTACATACGTGTACCGCAGTCCGAGAATAGCGATCAGCAGCCCCGGAGGACATCCGATGGATCACCACAACACGCAGCACTCCGTCAGCGTGGCAGGCGTGATCATCGACGACCAGGGCCGCGCACTCCTCACCCAGCGCCGAGACAACGGCCACTGGGAAGCACCCGGCGGAGTTCTGGAACGCGACGAGGACATCACCACCGGCCTACTCCGAGAGATCCACGAAGAGACCGGCCTACACGTCGAGCCCGTCACCCTGACCGGCGTCTACAAGAACATGACCCGCGGCATCGTCGCCCTGGTCTTCCGCTGCAAAGTCATCGGCGGCCACCTCACCGAGACCGACGAAGCCCGCGCGTTCCGCTGGGTCACCGCGGACGAGGTCTCATCACTCGCATCCGAGGCATTCGCCGTCCGCGTTCTCGACGCCATGCACCACAACGAGGTGCCGGCCATCCGCCAGCACGACGGCACTCGTCTGCTCGGGTCGTCACAGCGTCACGAGTGACTTGCCGAATTGTTCTTATGTGGTCATCAAGCGGCGGCGCGCCGCGCCGCCGTACCCGGCCCTCTGCCGCCCGCCGCCTGGGCGTGCGGCGTGGGCGCCGGTCCCAGCCGGCGGCGACCCGGGCCGTAGCCGTACCGCGCACCCGCCGTACCCAACGCACTCACCGACCCCAGCGACGCGCCGCCGCCAAGTTGCTCCGAGCCGCCGGACCGATTACCGGCCAGGACTGCCCAACCATGCCGTCAGCTGAGTAGGTGCTCCAGCCGGGCGGCTACCTCGCGATACCGGGCCACCGGGATTAGATGTACGCCGTCGAAAGCTCCGGAGTCTCGGATCTGGAGCACTTGTTCGCAGGTGGCCTCGACACCGGCGAGGCGGTCGGAGGCGACTTTCTCCACCAGTTCGCTCGGGATGTCGATGTCTGGGATCGCAGCCGCGAGACGTTGGGCGTGCGTCTCACTGGCGAGAACCATCACGCCTGCATATACCGGAACGTCCATCGGGTTGGCCTCCCGCCACCTCAGCAAGGCTTCCAGCGAGAAGCTGACCTGGACAAACATAAAGTCCGCTGCTCGCTTCCAGGCTGGCAGCGGACGCAGCGCCGCAGCTGTGCCAACGCGGAAGGGTCGCACTCCCGCGAACGCGCTGTCCTTCGGTAGGGCTCGGACCTCCTCGATCATCGCCCGCACGTTCAGCTCTCCGGTCCGGCTACCTGAACTGGGCTTGTCCCCGTAGACGAACAGGAACTGGTCAACACCGTATGCGGCTGCGGTGAGCAGGTCCCGGCGGAACCCCAGCAGGTTACGGTCGCGTGAGTTGAGGCAGGCGATACTACGTCCCCCCATTGCCTCAACCTCGTGCGCGACCGCCACGCTGGACACTGTGGCACGGCCGATGTGGTTGTCAGGTACGAGGAAAGTGTCGGCCACCTTGCTCAGGGTGCCGATCTGGTGCCGGACGTGCTTCAGGTCTGGCCGGGTGGGCGGTTCGATCTCGCAGATGATCTGGAACGGGTGATTAGTCATGGAGCCAACCTAGAGAAGGCAGGTGGCGGCCAACCACTCGCTTTCATCGACCGATGCGTTCTGCGATCACATGAGTACCCAAGCAATGATCTGAGCCACCGGCAGGAAGAATCCATCCCCTGTTAGAAAAGCGATGCCTCCGGCGGGGGTCCTCAGCTCCGGGATGATCGCCCGCGCATCGCCGAGGACCCGAGGGGCTGAGGTGGAAGCCTGATCTTCCCGTCTGCCACGTCCCAGGCAAGCCCAACATCCCAACTCCTCCGGATCAAGGCCGTCTGTGACCGTTGGCATCCAATGGCCGAGGAACGTCTACCGGCTGACGTACACGCGAAGACGGCCTTGACCCTCCGTCCCCGGGCTGTTGCCCCTCCGGGGTGGGACGAGGCAGACGGGAAGATCCGGCGAGAGGGGTGCGTGCGTCCGCACGGGGTTCTCAGGCCGTGCCCGTTGCGTGCCCGTCAGGAGGGTGAGCAAAGGGGACTCGCGGGCAAGGCGAAACCGTCTATGAGCTGGAACGCAGCAGGCCGGAGGGTCACGCACCGCAATCTTCCAAACTGGCTACGCGGGTTCGATTCCCGTCGTCCGCTCCGAATGGCTTAGGGCCAGCTCAGACCCCTTGTGGGCGAGCTGGCCCTACCGCTTTCCCGGGGCTTTTTCCCGCTTTCAGAGTCGTTATATGAATGATGGTTTCTCCGCGTGGCGGGCGTGTTCAGGGGCGCGGATTCCTCTCGCCGGAAACCGATCGGACCATCGTGGCCTCGGTGGCGGCGGGTGTCGCGAGGAACCGGGACGTCGCGCGCGAGCTGAACTACGGTGGGTGACGAGAACGGCACTGAGTGGATCCGACACGTGGAGGCACCCGATGACCGAAGCCACCCGAATCCTGCTCGACGAGTCCCGTATCCCCCACAACTGGTACAACATCGTGGCCGACCTCCCGGTCCCGCCGCCACCGATCCTGCATCCGGCCACCTCGCGGCCCGTCGAACCGGACGATCTCATGCCGCTGTTCCCGGTGGAGCTGATCGACCAGGAGGCGAGCGCCGAACGGTTCGTCCCGATCCCGGCGAGCGTCCGCGACGTCTACCGGCTCTGGCGGCCCACCCCGCTGATCCGGGCCCGCAGGCTCGAACGTGCCCTCGGCACCCCCGCGAGGATCTACTACAAGTACGAGGGCGGCTCGCCCGCCGGCTCGCACAAGCCGAACACCGCCGTCCCGCAGGCCTACTACAACGCGCGCCAGGGGGTCGGGAAGCTGGTCACGGAGACCGGGGCGGGCCAGTGGGGCTCGGCACTGGCGTTCGCCTGCGCGCAGTACGGCCTGGAGTGCGAGGTGTGGATGGTCCGCGTCTCGTACGACGGGAAACCCGGCCGCAGGAGCCTGATGCGGGCCTACGGCGCGACCGTGCACCCGAGCCCGTCCCCGCTGACGGCGTACGGCGCCGAGGCACTGGCCCACGACCCCGACTCGCCGGGCAGCCTCGGCATCGCGATCAGCGAGGCCGTCGAGGCCGCGGGGGCCGAACCGGGCACCCGGTACGCGCTGGGCAGCCTGCTGAACCATGTGCTGCTGCACCAGACGGTGATCGGCGAGGAGGCGCTCGAGCAGATGGCCGCGTTCGGCGAGGCACCGGACATGGTCGTGGGGTGCACCGGAGGCGGTTCCAACTTCTCCGGGCTGGCCTTTCCGTTCCTGCGGGAGAAGCTGGCCGGGCGGATGGCCCCGGTGATCCGGGCGGTCGAGCCGGCGGCCTGCCCGTCCCTCACCAGGGGCGTCTACGCCTACGACTTCGGCGACGCCGCGGGGCTGACCCCGCTGCTGAAGATGCACACCCTGGGCCACGGCTTCGTCCCCGATCCCATCCACGCAGGCGGGCTGCGCTACCACGGCATGTCCCCGCTGCTGTCGCACCTGTACGAGCTGGGGATGTTCGAGGCGGTGGCCATGGGCCAGCACGACTGCTTCGAGGCGGGGCTGCGCTTCGCCAGGTCCGAGGGGGTCGTCCCCGCCCCCGAGGCGGCCCACGCACTGGCCGAGGTCGTCGCCGAGGCACTGCGGTGCAGGGAGACGGGCGAGGAGAAGGTCCTGCTGACCGCGGTGTGCGGGCACGGGCACTTCGACCTGGACGGCTACGACCGCTACCTGTCGGGGCGGCTTGAGGATCTCTCGCTGCCGCAGGACCGGATCGACACGGCCCTGGCCGGGCTGCCCTCCCTGTAACCCGGCACGCACCGGGAACTCAGGGAGTTCCCGGTGCGGCCTGGTGTGGCCACTTCGTCGGCTAAGCGCCGCTAAGTCCTAGTCCATGTGGAAATATCTACGAATCTCTGTTAAACACAGGGTTCGCATATAGATCATTCTTTACAATCCTCCATACCAGCAGTCAGAGTGCCCTGGAGGGAACGTGTCGGAGTTCGACGGCGTCATCGTGGGCGGGGGCCACAACGGCCTCACGTGTGCCGCCTACCTCGCGAAGGCGGGGTTGTCGGTCGCGGTCGTCGAGCGCAACGACGTCGCCGGCGGTGGTTGCAGCACCCAGGAGCTCACCCTCCCGGGGTTTCGGCACAACACCCACAGCAGCTACCACTTCCTGGAGGAGGGCCCGGTCCCCGCCGACCTGGAACTCCAGCGGTACGGCCTGAGCTACGTCTATCCCGAGACCCAGCACGCCACGATCTTCCGGGACGGCCGGGCGATCACCGTCTACACCGACCCCAAACGCACCGCCGACTCCTTCGCCCGGTTCTCCAAGGCCGACGCCGGGCGCTGGCTGGAACTGCACGAGCGCTACGCCGAGGCGGCCAGGGAGCTGATGAACGGGTTCCTGTACTCCAGCCCGCTACCACCCCCGGTGCTCGCCGAGCGGCTCAAGGGCGACCTGGGCCGCGACCTGATGAGCTACATGCCGCTCTCGCTGTACGAGGCCGTCGACAGGAACTTCGAGAGCGACCAGGTCAGGGTCCTGTTCAAATCCTTCCTGCACGCCATCTCCATCGAGGACGTGCCGGGCACCGGCGGATTCTTCCCCCGGCTGCTGTCGCGCATCGCCCGGCTCGGCGTGCCCGTGGGCGGTGCGGGGAACGTCGCGAGCGCGCTGCGCGCCGTCATCGAGGAGCACGGCGGCACCGTGGTGACCGGCGCCCATGTCGAGCGGATCCTCGTCGGTGACGGGCGGGCCACCGGAGTGGAGCTGGCAGGCGGCGACGTTCTCACCGCCCGCCGGTTCGTGGCCAGCGCGGTGGACGCCCCGCAGACCGTCCGGCTGGCGGGCCCGGAGAACTTCGGCCCGGAGATCGCGGCCAAGGTCGAGGACTACAAGTGGGCCGGGCACAGCCTCGTCACCCTCCACCTGGCGCTCGACGAGGCGCCGCGCTACCGGGCCGCCGAGTTCGAGCCCGACGTGGACCGGGCCTTCCTCGTCGTGCTCGGCGCCGACGACAGCGAGCAGCTCGGCCGCACCTTCGACCAGATCCATCAGGGACAGCTGCCCGACCGGCTGGCCGGCAACGGCGCATGCCCCTCGCTGTTCGACTCCTCGTACGCGCCGGACGGTAAACACGTGGCCTTCTGGTGGCCATGGGCTCCGTACGACCTCGGTGGCGACGCGGCGAACTGGGACCATCGGCGCGAGGAGGTCGGTGAGCGGCTGCTCGCCGAGTGGGCCGAGTACGCCCCCAACCTCGCGGGAGGCGCCGTCCTCGGCAAGCGGGTCTTCTCACCGCTCGACATCGAGCGGCACTGCATCAACATGGTGCGAGGCAGCCACCACGTGGGAGCCTACGAGCCGTCCCAGCTGGGCGGCAACCGGCCGGTCCCCGAGATGGGCCGGTACCGCACCCCCATCGACGGCCTCTACCTCTGTGGCGCCAGCAGCCACCCCGGCGGCTCGGTCTCCGCGGCCCCCGGATACAACGGCGCCAACGCCATCGCAGAAGATCTCGAACTGGCAACCTGGTGGACGCCGGTTCCCGCACCCCGGTGGAGCGAGTGAAGTCCCGTTTCGTCACCAAAGATCCAGCGACGCCAGGGTTCAGGATGGGCAGTCCCGCATCCATGCACGAGCAGCTGTCCCTGCTCAACGCGGCCAGCAAACGCATCGGCAGCACATTGGACATGTTCGAGACCGGCAGGGAACTCATGGACGTCGCCGTGCCGCGTTTCGCGGACGCGGCCGGCATCCTGGTGCAGGACCGGCTGGTGACCGAGGGGGAGTTCCCCCAGCAGACCACCGACGGCTCGGCGCTGGTGCGGCGGATCGCGGTCGGCGTGGCCGATCCCGCCCCCGGCATGTACGCCATCGCCTTCCCGGTGGACGAGGTGGCCGTCTACGAGTCGTGGACCCCCTACGCCCGGTGCATGGCCACCGGCAACCCGATCCTCTACCCCCGCCTGGGGCGCCGGACCGCCGAGGAGATCGGGCGGTTCTGGAAGCGTGACTCGGTGTCGAAGGTGCTGGAGGACAGCTCGTTCCTGGTGGTACCGCTGAAGGCGCGCGGCCGGGTACTCGGTTTCGTCATCTTCACCCGCCGTCCCACCAGCCAGCCCTTCGACGAGCAGGACGTCAACCTGGCCGAGGAACTGGCGGCCAGGACCGGGGTGTGCCTCGACAACTCCAGGCTCTACAACCGTGAGCGCCGTACCGCGCTGACCCTGCAGAGCAGCCTGCTGCCCGTCGACCTCACCCAGCCGCTGGGCCTGACGATCGCCTCCCGCTACCTGCCCGCCAGCGATCTGGTCGGGGTGGGCGGCGACTGGTACGACGTGATCCCACTGCCCGGCTGCCGGGTCGCCCTCGTCGTCGGTGACGTGATGGGGCACGGCATCAGGGCCGCCGCCACCATGGGCCAGCTCCGCACGGCCGCCCGCACGCTGGCCAGCCTGGACCTGAGCCCGGCCGACGTGCTGTTCCGGCTCAACCTGATGAGCCAGGACCTGGACGCCAGCCAGATCGCCACGTGCGTGTACGCCACCTACGATCCGGTCACGCGGCGGTGCGCGATAGCCTGCGCGGGTCACGTTCCGCCGATTCTGGTGCGACCGGGCGGCGAGACCGAGCTGCTGGAGCTGCCGCCGGGACTGCCCCTGGGCATCGGCAACGAGCCCGCCGAGATGCGGGAGTTCACGCTTCCCGACGGCAGCGTGCTCGCCTTCTACACCGACGGCCTGGTGGAGAGCCGCGACCGGGACATCGAGGAGGGCATCAGCGCGCTGCGCGGCCTGCTCTCCGGCCAGGACCAGGACCTGGAGGAGGTCTGCGACCTCACGATCGGCGCCCAGCGGCCGGGGCACGAGCGCGACGACATCGCCCTGCTGCTGGCCAGGGTGTCCGAGCTGACGGAGAAGGAGTTCGTCGAGACGTCGCTGCCCGCCGACCGCCGCTCCGCCGCCCAGGCCCGCCGCTTCGTCCGGGCCACACTCGGAGGCTGGGGACTCGACTCCCTGTGCGACAACACCGAGCTGATGGTCAGCGAGCTGGTCGCCAACGCGGTCGAGCACGGCCAGGGCGAGGTCGAGCTACGCCTGCTGCGCGGGCCCACGCTGGTCTGCGAGGTGTCCGACAGCTCCGCGTCCGAGCCGGTGATGCGGGAGGCGTCCACCACCAGCGACACCGGTCGCGGCCTGCACCTCATCAACTGGCTCGCCCACCGCTGGGGCTCCCGCCTCACCCCGAAGGGCAAGATCGTCTGGATCGAGCAGCGGCTGCGTTGACATTCTCTCCGCCCTGCCGCGTGTACGGCTTCGGGGGGATCGCCGCTTCGCCGCACGGTGCCGGGATCACTCCCGGTCCTGCCCGCGCCCCACGGTCGTCTGGTCGGACCGGAAACGTCACCGGCCTGTTCCCGTGCCGTCGACGTGCTCGGCGTGGGAACAGGCCGGTTGGTGTGCGGCGTGCCTTCGTGGCCGCGCGGCTCAGCGAACCTCGTAGATCGCGGTGGTGCCGCTGACCTCGTTGCCCACCACCAGGAGCGCGTGGCGGGTCGGGCTGTCGGAGGCGGAGACGAACAGCACGCCCTCGGGGCCTACGTCCCCGGCGGTGCCGTCCGCGACCGAGCCGGCGAAGTCGCGGGTGTTGAGGTATCCGGCCAGGCTCGGCGCCCGGGGATCGTCGATGTCGTAGGCGACGATCCCGCCGACCCGCTCCAGCCCGGCGAAGGCGTAGGTGCGGCCGCGCACCTCACCGACCGTGACCCCCTCGGGCTCGGGGCCCTTGTTGTCGCTGCGGCTGTCGAAGGAGTCGTTCGCCTCGTTGTCGGCGTTGAATGCCTCGGGCAGCTCCTTGGCGACGAGCCGCTCCAGCTCGTCGCCGGAGTCCCAGACGAGCTCTCCGGAGGCGGACCTGATCGAGATCGAACGGGCGCCGAACGCGTGCAACTCGGTGTAGGCGCCGCTCGCGTCCCTGGGCGAGTCGACGGCCACGTTCAGCCGGCCGAGTTCGCCGTCCTTCTTGAGGTTCTCCGCGTCGGGCATCGCGAGGTTCAGCGACTTCACCCTGACCTCGTCGGCGTGGCAGCCCCAGTCGCGCCCGTCGCCCTCGTTCGCGGTGACCAGGTAGGTGCGCCCGCGGTCGCGGAAGTGCGCGATCCCGTCGGGCTGGTAGAGGCCCTTCACCGGCCTGGGCCTGATGTCGATCTTCCCGTCCCTGTCCGAGGCGTCGAAACCGCTCTTCGACCAGTCCTTCAGGCCCAGCGGGACGACGTCGCGGACCTCCACCCGCTTCAGGTCGACGATCGCGAGCGCGTTGTTCTCCTGGAGGGTGACGTAGGCGGTGTCACCGTCGACCGTGACGTACTCGGGTTCCAGGTCCTGGGCGGCGGTCGCCCCGGGACCGGTGATCCGCACCCCCTTGGCCCGCAGCCGCTCGGCGTCGAACTTCTGGAACCCCGCGGTCCGCACCGTCCAGCGCTTCAGATCGACAACGCTCACCGAGCCCTCGGGGTCGACCTTCTCCCCCTCGCAGTAGGAGGACGGCTCGCCCTCGTTGGCCACGACCACCCGGTGCCCGTCGGGGGTGAAGGTCACCATGTCGGGCAGCGCGCCGACGGTCACCTGCTTGAGCTTCTTCCCGCTCCGGGCGTCGAAGAAGGCGACGGTGCCCGGGTCGGTCTTGACCGCGGCCTGCTGGGCGACGGCGACCAGACCGTCGCGTACCGCGACGCTGTTGGCCCCGGGGGTGGCCAGGGTGGCGACCTTGCGAGGCTTGCGCGGGTCGCGGATGTCGAGCACGTCAACGGTGCCGGCCTGCGCGTTCACGACGAACACCCGGCGGGTCTTGGCGTCGTACGCGGTGATCTCCGAGGCGCCGGCGGCGACGGTGCCGGTGGTGTAGCGGCCGAGGAAGGTCAGTTCGATGCCTCGGGGGCCGGATTCGGCGGAGGCCGGGGCCACGGCCGCGGGCAGCAGGATCAGGCCGGTGGCCGCGGCGACGGCCGCTCGGGTGAAGGTCGTGGTGCGCATAGGAGAGATCCTCACGACATACCGTGACTCTTCCCTGACGCCGAGATGACCGGGAGATGAAGCCGTCCGGTCGGATGCGCTCCCGGACGTGCCGGTCATGTCCATTGACGCGATGACTACTGGCGGGCCAGGGGTTACGGTCAAGATGAGGGCCGGGAGAGAACCCGGGAGGGCATCGGGAGGGCATGATGACCATCGACGTACCCGAGGCTTACCGTCGCGCGCTGGACGACTTCGGCGCTCTCGTCCACCGGATCGGCCCCGACCAGTGGGAGAATCCGACACCGTGCGTCGACTGGGACGTGCGCTCCCTCGTCAACCACGTGGTCGGCGAGAGCCTGTGGGCTCCCGAGTTGCTGGCCGGGCGGACCCACGCGGAGATCGGCGACGCCTTCGAGGGCGACCTGCTCGGCGACGACCCCATCAAGGCGTTCGACACCTCGGCCGTGCCCGCCATCCAGGCGGCGATCGATCACCGGGTCCTCGACCGCGTCGTCCACCTGCCCTTCGGCGACGTGCCCGGCCGGGAGTACATCACCGAACTGTTCGCCGACGCCCTCATCCACACCTGGGACCTGGCCCGCGCCATCGGCGCCGACGAGCGGCTCGACCCGGAGTTGGTCGCGGCCTGCGCCACCTGGTTCGCCGACGCGGAACCCGGCTACCGGCAGACCGCGGCCGTCGGGGAGCACCAGGCCGGAGAGCACCGGAAGGTGCCCTCCGACACCGACGCGCAGACCCGGCTGCTGGCCTCCTGGGGCCGCCGCGCGTGACCGCCAGTCCCCGTGGACTCGGGCTCTGTGATCAGTACGGCTAGCGAGCGGTCGGCCGCTTGCCGTGGTTGGCCTTGTGCTTCTTGCGGGCCTTGCCCTTACGCGATCTTCTGGCCATGCCGACCACCCCTTCCCTGAGGTCCTTCCAGGTCCCGCGAGTGCCGGCCTCCGTGATTCCGGACCCGTGATTCCGGACCCGTACGGGACTCGATGTCACCGGTTCAGACCTTCACGTTCCTCCTGCGACGCCCGGCGCACAAGGCCCGAACCGCGATCCGCCCCGCTCCGGTGGGTGCGTTGCCCCAACCTTGACGATCAGCGCCTCCCGCACCTGAGGGTCCTCCCCTCCGGCCAGGTTCTAGGCTCGCCCTCATGCGCGAGAAGCTGATGGCCCGCTGGCTGTCCCTGTCCGGCCCCGAGGCCGAACCCCTCGGCCGTGAACTGATCACCCGGTACGACGAGCCGCACCGCAGGTATCACACCACCACCCACCTGGAGGCCGTGCTCGCCCACATCGACACCCTGGCCTCTCATGCCGAGCACCCGGACCTGGTACGGCTGGCGGCCTGGTTCCACGACGCCGTCTACGACCCGCGGCGCGGCGACAACGAGGAGCGGAGCGCCATCCTGGCCGAGCGCGCGCTGCCGGAGATGGGGCTCTCCCCCGAGGCGGTGGCCACGGTCGCCCGGCTGGTCAGGCTGACCGTCACACACGCCCCCGCACCGGGCGACGCGGACGGGGCCGTGCTGTCCGACGCGGACCTGGCGATCCTGGGCGCGTCGCCGGAGGTCTACGCCGCCTACGCGACCGCCGTGCGCGAGGAGTACGCCTTCGTGCCCGACGACGCTTTCAGATCCGGCAGGGCCGCGGTGCTGCGCTCGCTGCTCGATCTTGCGGCGATCTTCCACATCGCCGATCTGGAGGAGGCGGCGCGGGCGAACATCATGGCGGAGCTTGAGCGGCTGTGAGCAGATGACCACCATAATTCAACAGTATTTCCCGATACCTGCCGTGGTATTTTGGTGGAATCTGGTGAATTAAAGGGAGTGAGTCAATGCTCGCCCAGCAGCGGCAGCAGGCGATCCTGGAGAGGGTGCGGAGCAGGGGCGGGGTCAGGGTCGCCGATCTCGTCCGGGAGCTCGGCGTGTCCGACATGACGATCCGGCGCGACCTTGAGGTGCTCTCCGAGCGCGGGCTGGTGGAGAAGGTCCACGGTGGCGCCACCGCCACCGGGTCCGGCTCGACCGAGGAGCCGGGCTTCGCCGCCAAGTCGGCGCGCCAGCAGGCGGAGAAGGAGACGATCGCCCAGCAGGCCGCCCGGCTCGTCCGGCCCGCCACCGCCATCGCACTCTCCGCGGGAACCACGACCTGGACGCTCGCCCACCACGTGACCGACGTGCCCGAGCTGACCGTGATCACCAACTCGATCCGGATCGCCGACGTCTTCCACCGCTCCCCCAGGGCCGATCGCACGGTCGTGCTCACCGGCGGGGTCCGCACCCCCTCCGACGCGCTGGTCGGCCCGGTCGCGGTCACGGCGATCCGGGGACTCCACGTCGACACCCTCTTCCTCGGCGTGCACGGGATGAGCGCCCGAGCCGGGTTCACCACACCCAACCTGCTGGAGGCCGAGACCAACCGCGAGCTGGTCGCCTCCGCACACCGCCTGGTGGTGCTCGCCGACCACACCAAGTGGGGCACGGTCGGCATCAGCACGATCGCCGAGCTGGCCCAGGCCCACATCGTGGTCACCGACTCCGGCCTGGCCGAGGAGGCCCGCGAGGAGCTCGCCGCCTCGGTGGGAGAGCTGATCATCACAGAGCCACAGCAGGAGAGCGAGAGCGTCGGCCGATGAAGCGTACGATCACCCACCTGGCCGACGGCCGGGAGCTGTTCTACTTCGACCGCCGCGACGACGCCGACCGCGGAGCGGTCGACGGACGCGACCTGCCGCCCCGCCCCACCGCCTCCGAGTTGCGTTACGACCCGCTGACCGAGGAGTGGATCGCGGTGGCCGGACACCGCCAGGGCCGCACCTTCCTGCCTCCGGCCAGCGAGTGCCCGCTCTGCCCTTCCACCTCCGGCAACCTCACCGAGATCCCCTCCGCGGCCTACGACGTGGTGGTCTTCGAGAACAGGTTCCCCTCGTTCTCCACCTATCTGGGCGACTATCAGCAGGTCGGCGGGTTGAGCGAGGTCCGTCCCGGGATCGGCCGCTGTGAGGTGGTCTGTTTCACCTCCGAGCACGACTCCTCGTTCGCGATGCTCCCCCCCGAGCAGGTGGAGCTGGTCATGGAGGCCTGGATCGACCGTACGGCGGAGTTGTCGGCGATGCCGGGCGTGGAGCAGGTGTTCTGTTTCGAGAACCGGGGAGCCGAGATCGGCATCACCCTGGCCCACCCGCACGGCCAGATCTACGCCTACCCCTACGTGACCCCGCGCACCAAGCTGACCCTCGGGGCGGCCGGGCGCCACCGGGAGCGGACCGGCGGCAACCTGTTCGCCGACGTGCTCGCCGCGGAGCGGGAGGCCGGGGTCCGGGTGGTGGCCTCGAACGAGCACTGGACGGCCTTCGTCCCGGCCGCGGCGCGCTGGCCGGTGGAGGTTCACCTCTACCCCCACCGGCAGGTCCCCGACCTGGTCGGGCTGGAGCCCGCGGAGCGCGCGGCGTTCGGACCGCTCTACACCGACGTGCTCCGCCGCCTCGACGCGTTGTTCGGCGTGCCGATGCCCTACATCGCGGCCTGGCACCAGGCGCCGGTCAACACCGGTCGTGACCTGTCGTACACGCACATGGAGCTGTTCAGCATCCGCCGCGCGCCGAACAAGCTGAAATATCTCGCCGGCTCCGAGTCGGCCATGGGTGCCTTCGTGAACGACGTGCTGCCCGAGGAGACAGCACACCTTCTGCGCTCTGTTGTCACGAACTAATCACCAATTGGTCTCGTCTTGAAGTCGCGTGACCCTGTGTTTACCACTACTATCCTTCCCACATCGGCTGCAACAGCCGATATGCCTAATCCCAGGCGCATCGCCCGGGAGCCGGGGAACCACCGCACCTGGGGTGAAACCACTTCGGTGGAAGGGCGTTCTCCAGCCCGAACCCGTCAGCTAACCCGGTAGGCGGAAGGAGAGGAGAGTTCGTGGCGGCCCCGTCCCCCACGTTCCGTCGGCATGCGGCTCTGGCCCTTTGTCTGAGCCTGGTCGCCACGTTCACCCTCGGTGCCCCCACCGCGGGAAGCGCGGAGCCCAAGCCGACCGAGGCCAAGCTCCGCGCCGAGCTGGCCAAGCTCGGCAAGAAGGTCGACGGGCTGATCGAGGCATACGCGGCCAAGCGCGAGTCCCTCAAAAAGGCACAGAAGGCCGAGGCCGTCGCCAAGCAGAACCTGGCCAGGGCCTCCGACCTCTACGCCAGGGCGGAGAAGCAGGTCGACTCCATAGTCCAGCTCCGCTACCAGAGCAGCATCGGAGGCCTGCCCGCGCTGCTGTTCGCCGACGACATGGGTGGAGCCGCGGTGATGGAGCAGCTCACCGCCCAGCAGAGCGCCCATCTGCAGGGCTTCGCCGAGAGCTTCGAACGTAGGAAGAGGGCGACCGAGACGGCCGCCAGGCTCACCGACGAAATCAGGGAGGAGGCCAAGGAGATGCAGACCCAGCGTGACGAGGTCGAAGATCTGATCAAGGACATCAAGAACAGGCTCGACCAGCTCGCCCCCGTCGGCTCCGGGCGCCGCGCCGACGGCAGCTGGGCCCCGCAACTCCCCACCGGCGCCGACAACATCACCGACCGGACCCGGATCATGCGTGAGGCCGTCAAGAGACGCTTCGACCTCCCGTACGCCGTCGGTTGCTACCGGTCCGCGAACGACGGCGGCGAGCACCCCCTCGGCCGCGCCTGCGACTTCATGATGAGCACCGGCGGCACGATGCCCTCAGCCGCCAACCTCCGGCTCGGCGACGAGATCGCCGCCTGGGCCATCAAGAACAAGGCCAAGCTCGGAGTGAAGTACGTGATCTGGCGCCAGCGCATCAACCACGGCTCCGGCTGGAGAACCATGTCCAACCGCGGCGGCATCACCGCCAACCACTACGACCACCCGCACATCTCGATGTACTGAGCCGCCAGGTTCCTGAACTGCGGTGATCTCGCTGTAATCCCCTCTCAGGACACAGCGAGGTCCCCGAGACCCGGCACGATTCAGTCACTGGCGTTCGATTGGATGGGCGTATGACTGCTCATGATGTGGCCCGTCTGCTGCCCGGTGTCCCGATGCTCCGCGACCTGTGCCGGTCCATGGCGGTGCTGGAGGCCATCCTGAGCCCGGAGTGGGAGAGCCGCTACCACTCCTTCGACGCGGGTTGGAGTCCGAGGGCGGAGATGGCTTACACGATCACACACCACCGACCCGCAACCACCACCTGAGCAGGGCGAGATGCCACTGGCGAGGTATCTGCCCTTCCCTACGGATCTGGTGGTCAGGTGTCGTACAAGCCGTCCCAGGGTTCGTAGAAGCCGAGGTTGTTCGGGTAGAGCTCGGCGTGTTCGGTGCCTTCGAAGGTCTCGATGACGAGGCCGAAGAGCACGCCGTCGACGTCGCGGCGAAAGGGCCGGATGGCGATGTCGCCGAAGCGGAGGCCGGGGAGGGCATCGAGCCACTGCTTCAGCCGCTCCTGCGCTGCGTCGACGGCGGCCCGGTGGTTGTCGTCGGTCCCGGTGCGCTCGATGCGGGAGTCGAGGTGGTGGCCGGCGGCGTCGAAGGTGTGCAGGACGGCGTGCCAGCGTTTGTGCGCCTGCCAGTCGTCGGTGTGCGTGTAGCCCTCGGGGAAGGCGGCGACGACGGAGCCGAGGAACTGCCCGCCCTCCCAATGGCCGATGGTGTCGGTGTGGTAGTCGGGTTCGTAGCTGATGGGGATGATCTCGGGGACTGCCATGTGCGGGAGAGTAGCGATCGGGTCCGACACGGCCCGGAACTCACAACCTCCGCACGGCCGTGTCGGCGAGACGGGCACGCGCTACCCCCGGTGGGCGGCCGTAAGCGGGTCAGTCGCGGCCGGTGGAGCCCTCGGGTGGGACAACAGGGGCGGTGGAACCGCGTACCACCAGTTCGGTGGCGAGTTCGACGTGGTGGGAGTCGACTCGTTCGCCTGCCGCCAGGCGCAGGGCCGTGCGTACGGCGACGCCGCCCATCTCTCGCAGCGGCTGGCGTACGGTGGTCAGCGGGGGCGAGGCCATGCAGGCGACCTGGGTGTCGTCGAAGCCGACGATGCTGAGGTCCTCGGGCACGCGCAACCCTCGCGCCCTGGCCGCCTCCAGCACGCCGAGCGCGATGTCGTCGCAGCCGGCGAAGATGGCGGTGGGGACCTCAGGCAGGTCGAACAGGGCCGCGCCGCCCGTCACACCCTCCTGGTAGCGGAAGTGCCCCGCCCGTACGTAACCCGGAGGAACCGAAGCGCCTGCGGCCTCCATGGCGGCGCGGTAGCCGTGTAGCCGGGCCTGGTTGCAGGCGGCGGTGGCCGGGCCGCCGAGGTAGGCGATGCGCCGATGTCCGAGCGTGAGCAGGTGCTGCGTCGCGGCCAGGCCCCCGGCGAAGTTCGTCGAGCCGACGCTGGTGACCCCCCTGGTCTGCGGCAGGTTCAGCGGGTCGATCACGACCAGTGGCAACCGCACGCGGGACAGGGCGGCGAGCTGCCCGGCGGTCAACTCGCTGGTGATGGCGATCAGGGCCCGCCGTCCGGCCGTGACCAGGCCGCGTGCCCAGGCTCCGGCGCGGTCGGCGTTCGTCCGGATGCTCACCACGATCGCCGCGTCGACCTCGGCCCCGGCCTGCACAGCGCCCTGGACGATCTCGGTCGAGTACGCGTTGAGATCGGCGTCCAGCTCCACTTCGATCGTGTCCGGCACGGCCGCGTCGCCCCGGCGGCGCTGCGGCGGCGCGACGTAGTCGTGCTGCTCCAGCAACGACTCCACGAGGGAGCGGGTCACCGGGGAGACGTCACCTCGGCCGTTGAGCACCTTCGACACGGTCGCGACCGACACGCCCGCCGAGGCTGCGACCGTGGCCAGCGTGGCCCGTTTAGGACTGGCCGGCATCTGTTCCTCCCTGCTGTGTGGCGGAAGAGCCCGGTGTCGGTTCCACATCCACGCGGGTGACCAGTCGGCGGCCCAGGCCGACGTGACGCAGCGGGCCGGTCAATCGTATGTGGCCCCGGCAGGGCAGGTCGGACGCCGACGTGCCCACAAGCACCTCAAGGTCCCCCGGTTCGACGATACGCCGCAGATCGCGCCCGGTGAACGCGGTCCGGTCGGCGGGCACGGTGAAGGTCGCCAGGGCGCTCGCGCCGGGCTCCAGCCGGACCCGGGCGAACCCGGTGAGCTGCCGCACCGGTCGGGTGACCTGGGCGACCACATCGTACAGGAAGAGCTGGACGACCTCCTCGCCCGCCCGGCCCCCGGTGTTGCGTACCCGCACCGACACGGTGAACTCGCCGTCGGTGGGCACCTCGGCGTCGCTGATCCGCAGGTCGTCGATCTCGAAGGTGGTGTACGAGGCGCCGTGCCCGAACGGGAACAGCGGGGTCGGGTCGAGATTGCTGATGCCGTGGCTGTTGGAGCCCAGCGGCGGCTGCAGGTAGGTGCCCGGCTGCCCGCCCGGGCCGCGTGGGATCTGCACCGGCAGCTTTCCGCTGGGCTGCACCCTGCCGGACAGGACCCCGGCGACGGCCGCCCCGCCCTCCTCGCCGGGCATGAACGCCTGGACGAGCGCGGCGGCCGTCCCGGACACCCGGCCCAGCGCGTATGGACGGCCCGAGACGACGACCACCACGACCGGCGTGCCGGTGGCGGCCAGCTCGGCCAGCAGGTCCTCCTGCACGCCGGGCAGCCGCAGGTCTTCGGCGTCGCAGCCTTCGCCCGACGTACCCAGCCCGAACATCCCCGCCAGGTCGCCGACGACGGCCACGCACACGTCGGACTCACGGGCCGCCTGGAGTGCGGCGGCGAAGCCGGAGCGATCGTCGCCCCGCACGTCGCAGCCCGGCTCGTGGATCAGCTCGGCATCGGGCAGCTCGGCCCGCAGCGCGTCGAGCAGGCTGGGTGCCGCCACGCCGAGCCCGAGCCCCGGATGACGGGGCAGCACGTGGTTGGGGAAGGCGTAGCAGCCCATTAACGTGTGCGGGTCGTCGGCGCAGGGGCCGACCACGGCCACCCGGCGCGGCCCCGGACGCCCCTCGCCGAGCAACGGCAGCGCGGTGCCCGCGTCGAGCAGCACGATCGACCGCTCGGCCAGTTCCCGGGCCAGTGCCCGGTTGGCCGGCGAGTCCAGGTCCACGGCCCGTGCCCCGGCCACCGACTTCTCCGGCGTCCAGTCCGGGTCCAGCAGTCCGAGCTGCACCTTCTGCGTGAGCAGGCGCCGGGCGGCCCGGTCGACCAGGGACTCCGGCAGCTCGCCCCGCCGCACCCGCCCGGCGAGGTGCTGGCCGAAGCCGAGCGTGTCGGGCAGCTCGACGTCGATGCCCGCGGTCAGCGCCTGCACCCCGGCCTCGTCGGTGTCCGCGGCGACCTGGTGCGTCGTCGCGAGGAACGGGATCGCCCAGTAGTCCGACACCACCGTCCCGGTGAACCCCCACTCGTCGCGCAGCAGGTCGGTCAGCAGCCACGAGTCGGCCGCGGCGGGAACGCCGTCCACGTCGGAGTACGAGTTCATGACCGAACGCGCGCCGCCCTCGACGATGGCGGTCTCGAACGTCGGCAGGATCATGTCCATCAGCTCGCGCCGGCCCATCGGCACCGGGCCGTGGTTGCGGGCCGCCCGGGAGGCGGAGTAGCCGGCGAAGTGCTTGAGCGTGGCGATGATCCCGGCGCTCTCGAGGCCGCGCACGTAGGCCGCGCCGAGCATCGCGACGAGGTACGGATCTTCACCCATGGTCTCCTCGACCCGGCCCCAGCGGTAGTCGCGCACCACGTCCAGCACCGGCGACAGGCCCTGGTGGACGCCCACGGCGCGCATGTCCCGCCCGATGGCGGCGGCCATCCGCTCCACCAGGTCCGGGTCGAACGTCGCGCCCCAGGCGATGGCCGCCGGGTAGACGGTCGCGCCGTAAGTGGTGAAACCGGTCAGGCACTCCTCGTGGACCAGCGCCGGGATGCCGAGCCGGGAATGCTTCACCACCTCGGACTGCAGCCGTACCACCTCCGCGGCGCCCTCCGCCGCGGTCACCGGAGCACTGCCGAACACCCGCGTCAGGTGGCCGAGCCCGTGGCGGATCGCCTCCTCGAAGGGCACCCTCCCCGAGGCCGCGAAGACGTCCTGCATCGGCGCCACGTTCGCCGGGCCTTCGGCCTCCTCCTCGGGCTCCCCGCCCTGGTCGGCCTGCATGTCGTTGCCGAGCCACCGGCTGCCGAGCTGGCCGATCTTCTCCTCCAGGGTCATCTCCTCAAGGAGGGCGTCGACCCGGTCGGCCACGGGGAGTGCCGGGTCCTGCCACGGACGGAGGATCCGGCCCGCCGCGGAGGCCCCATCTAGCGCCGTCATCTGCTCTCTCCTCAAGAAAAACTCACCCGGACAACTTTCCGAAACTTTTCGGTGCGTTGCGGTAGCCCTGCTCGAATCCTGGCGCACCTGAGTGACCAGGAAAAGCCCCAGATGAGAGTACCTCACACACCTTACATACGAAGCTCATGCCGATATGAGGTCACCCCTTGACAGGCAAGTAGTAGAAATCTAAATTTGCGTGCCACGCGGCCTGTTTCGGAAATGTTTCGACATGCTGGGCTCAAGAAGAGCGGATGCCTGGCAGCGGAGGTGCTGATCCACGACCGACGACCACCGCCACTGATGTTTCACATGGAGCCGCGCCCAGCTCGGCATTCGACATACGGAGATCAGCGTGGAGTCAACGACACCATCTCGCCGCACCTTCCTCACCCTCTCCATGGGCATCCCCCTGGGAGCCGCGCTGGCGGCCTGTGGCACTTCCGGCCCCACCGCGGCGGGCGGAGGCGGAGGCGGCGGGACCAAGGCCACTTACTGGTACCTGGCGGTCCAGCCACAGGAGGGCGTGCGCACCCGGGCCGTGGAGCGGTTCAACAAGGCCAACCCCAACGGGCAGATCACCGGGACGATCCTCCAGAACGACGCGTACAAGACGAAGATCAAGACGGCGATCGGAGCGGGCCAGGCCCCCACCATCATCTGGGGTTGGGGCGGCGGGACCCTGCGCACGTACGTGCAGGCCGGCCAGGTGGAGGACCTCACCTCGTGGTTCGACCAGAACGCCGCCGTGAAGGACCGGCTGTTCCCCTCCTCCTTCGGGGCGGCCACGATCGACGGCAAGATCTACGCGATGCCGTGCGAGACCATGCAGCCCATCGTCCTGTACTACAACAAGAAAATCTTCGACCAGGTCGGCGTGCAGCCGCCGGAGTCGTGGGGCGACATCATGGCCCTGGTCCCCAAGTTCAACGCCGCCGGCATCGCCCCGTTCTCCCTTGGCGGCCAGTCCCGCTGGACGAACATGATGTGGCTGGAGTTCCTCTTCGACCGCATCGGCGGCCCCGAGGTGTTCCAAGCCGTGTTCGACGGCAAGAAGGACGCCTGGTCCCACCCCGCCGCCCTCGATGCCCTGACCAAGCTGCAGGACCTCGTCAAGGCGGACGGGTTCATCAAGGGCTTCTCCTCGATCACGGCCGACTCCAACGCCGACCAGGCCCTGCTGTACACCGGCAAGGCCGCGATGATGCTGCACGGCGGCTGGACGTACGGCAGCATGTCGACCGACGGCGGTGACTTCGTCTCCGGCGGCCACCTCGGCTACATGAACTTCCCGCCGGTCGAGGGGGGCAAGGGCGACCCCAGCAACACCGTCGGCAACCCGGGCCAATACCTGTCGATCTCGTCCAACGCGACCGCCGAGCAGAAGGAGATCGCCAAGAAGTTCTTCGCCACCGCCGTGCTCAGTGACGAGGAGGTCAAGGAGTGGGCCGGCACCGGCGCGGTGCCGATCGTCAACGGTGCCGACAGCGCGTTCGCCACCGCCAAGGACGCGGACTTCCTGAAGTTCGTCTACGGCATCGCCAGCAACGCCAAGTCGTTCGCCCAGTCCTGGGACCAGGCGCTCAGCCCCACCGCGGCCGAGGTGCTGCTGGACAACATCGCCAAGCTGTTCCAGCTGTCGATCACGCCGCAGCAGTTCGTGTCCAACATGAACGCGGTCATCGGCAGTTGAGCGCGTTCGCCACCCCCGCTCGGAGGGGGACGCCGCCGGACGCCACGCGAGAGGCCCGAGGCGGCGTCCTCCCGTGGCTGGCCGTGCCGGCTCTGGCGGTGTTCGTCGCCTTCGGGGTAATTCCACTGGTCGGGGTCCTGTTCCTCAGCTTCACGTCCTGGGACGGGCTCGGCGACATCCAGATGTCCGGGCTCACCAGCTGGTGGGCCGTGCTCAGCGACCCCGGCCTCCTGCACGCGCTGTGGGTGACGTTGCTGGTGATGGCCGCCTCCTGGGCGGTTCAGACGCCGGTCAGCATCCTGATCGGGGTGTTCCTGGCCGGGCACCAGCGCTATCGCGCGCTGCTGGCCGTGCTGTACTTCATCCCACTGCTGCTCAGCTCGGCCGCCGTCGCCATCGCCTACAAGGCGCTGCTCGATCCGAACTTCGGGCTCGGTGCCGGGCTGCACATCGGGCTGCTCGCACAGGACTGGCTCGGCGAGCCCTTCCTCGCCTTCAGCGTCGTGATCTTCGTGGTGTCGTGGCAGTTCATCCCCTTCCACTCGCTGATCTACCAGGGCGGCGTACGGCAGATCCCGCGCTCCATGTACGAGGCCGCCGAGCTGGACGGCGCGGGCCGCGTCCGCAAGTTCTTCAGCATCACGCTGCCGCAGCTCAAGTACACGATCATCACGTCCTCCACCCTCATGGTCGTCGGGTCTCTGACCTTCTTCGACCTGATCTTCGTGCTGACCGCGGGTGGTCCTGGCGACGCCACCCGGGTGCTCGCCCTGGACATGTACAAGCGCGGGTTCCAGGCCAACCTCATGGGACCGGCCAGTGCCATCGCCGTCATCCTCGTCCTCGTGGGCCTCGCCCTGGCGTTGCTCCTGCGCCGGCTCGGCGGCGGCGACGCGGGAGCCAGCCAGCTGGAAGGGGCCTGACCATGGGCTTGACCCACACGACCGGGCTCAAGCGGACCCCGGCGGCCGAAACGGAACCGCGCCGGCGCCGACCGCGTCCGGGCGGCGAACGCCCCAACTGGCTGGGCGGGGCCGCGGGCTGGCTGTGGCTGGCGATCGTGATCGTGCCGATCTACTGGATCCTCATCACCAGCTTCAAGGCGCAGAGCACCTACTACGCCACCAACCCGCTGGCTCCGCCTACCGAGCCGACCCTCGGCAACTACAGGATGGTCATCGAGTCCGACTTCCCGCTGTACTTCCTCAACAGCCTCATCGTGACCGTCGGCGCGGTCGTCCCGGCGGTCACGGTCGCGTTCATGGCGGCGTACGCGATCGTCCGGGGCGGCGCCCACCGCTTCCTACGCGGGGTGAACTCGCTCTTTCTCATGGGGCTGGCCATCCCGCTGCAGGCGACCATCATCCCGATCTACCTGATCATCATCCGGCTGCGCCTCTACGACTCGCTGGCGGCGCTGATCCTCCCGTCCATCGCCTTCGCGATCCCGCTGTCGGTGCTGGTCTTGGCCAACTTCATCCGTGACGTGCCCAAAGAGCTGTTCGAGTCGATGCGGCTGGACGGCGCGGGCGAGATGACGACGCTCTGGCGCCTGGCCCTACCGCTCACCCTGCCGGCCGTGGTGACGGTGACGATCTACAACGCGCTGACGATCTGGAACGGATTCCTGCTGCCGCTGATCCTCACCCAGAGCCCCGACAAGCGCACGCTGCCGCTCGCGCTGTGGACCTTCCAGGGGCAGTACAGCGTGAACGTGCCCGCCGTACTCGCCTCCGTCGTGCTGACCACGCTCCCCCTCCTGATCCTGTACGTGGTCGGCCGCCGTCAGCTGCTCAGCGGCCTGACGGCCGGTTTCAGCAAGTGACCTTCCCCTGGCGGTACGTGGGCTTATGACGGATCAGATCTCGACGTACCAGCGCTCCGAGCCGCGGGGCGTCGCTCTCGCCTGACCGCAGGGCTCGCGGAGGTCCGGCCGGGCCGAGCCGGTCCGGTTCTCCCCGGCATGGGTGGCCAAGCACGCCCCGGTGTGCTTGGCCACCCATGCCGGGGAGAACACCGGGAAGGAAACGGGGTCGGACGCGGTCCCCTCCGTTCCTTTGCCCGACGTCCCGCCCCGAGCCACAGACCGGCCGCCGTGACGGATCGGGTCTCGACGCACCGGCGCACCGATACGCCGGACAGGGCTCGGATCACCGCTTGGCGTCGAAGACGATCTCCACCCGCCGGTTCTTCGCCTGGTTCTCCTTCACCGGCCGTCCCTGGACGGCGTTGGGCACCCTGGGCCGTCTCTCGCCGAAACCCACGGCCTGAAAGGTCACGTGTGACAGCTGCTGCGCAAGGACCTGCCGCACGGCCCGCGCCCGCCGCAGGGACAGCGCGTCGTTGTAGGCGTCGGTCCCCTGGTCGTCGGTGTGCCCCTCGATCCTGACCATCCCGCCCGCGGAGTCGGCCTGGAGCCGCTCGGCGACCCGCCGCAGCCGCTGTCGCGCCTGCGGCGTCAGCGCGGCCCTGTCAAGCGCGAACAGCACGTCGCTGGTGAGCGCCACGGTGACCTGATCACCCTGCTTGGACTCGCTCTCGGCGCCGTCGAGCGACTCCACCTCGGCGATGACGTCCTCGACGGGGGCGACGATGTCCTCCACCCCGGCCACGGCGTCCTCCGGATCCGCCCACGCGACCGCGGCCGGGCCCGCCACCAGGGTGAGCGCGAGCGCGAGGACCGCGAGACGCTCAGGAGATCGGGACATCGGTGAACACGCCCAGCACCTTGAGGTCCACATTGATCTTCGTGACGTCCGGCGGCGGGGCGGCGAACGTGGCGTGCAGCGGCAGCACCTCGCCCGGCTCGGTGAACACGTCGTAGTCGGAGCACAGGCACTTGGCCCTGGGGTACTTGCCCGTGCGCGCGACGGTGTACCGCTTGCCGTTGACCGGGTCGACCAGGCTGATCCCCGCCACGGTCAGGCCGAGGCCACCGGGGGTGTCCCCCATGTCGCTGTTCATCTGCCAGCGCTCGTCGCCCTTGTTGGTGACCGTCCAGGTCAGCGTGGAGAGCCGGCCCTGCCGCTTGAGGCCGGTGATCTGCACGGTCAGGTCGGCACCACCGGCTTTGACCTCCCTATCGGCGATCACCTCGCCCTGCTCGGCGGGCGCGGCCTGCTGCTCGGCGGCCCCAGCGGCTTCGGAAGGCTCGGCGGACCCGGAAGGCTCAGCGGAGTCAGCGGATTCGACGGGCTCGGTGGAGCCGGTGGCCTGCTTCTCCTCGCCGCCACCGCCGCGCTGCTGCCCGGGAAGCACCCCGCAACCGGCCAGCACGATCGCCAGCACGGACGCGGCCACCGCCGGTGTGATTCCTCTTCTCAACGCGTCCCACCTCTAGCCGTCATGGATCGAATCGAACCCGACCGTAGGCAGGACACCTTCAGGATCCGCATAGTGCGCTAAAGGCGCAGGCCGCGGCGGCGCCGTACCTCGCCGGCGAGTTCTTCTGCCCCGGCGAGGCCATGCCGGTCGCCGAGAACGTCAAACTCTCCCATAGAGCTTGTTATCGCACCAACTGCACCATCTATCTCATCAAGGTCCAAAAGAGCTGCGGCCAGGGTCAGTAGCGCCTGCGCGGCACCCCTGCGGTCCGCGTGCTCGCGGAACGTACCGAGCGCCTCCTCCGCGGCCCCGCGGGCGACGTCGGGCCGGCCCTCCGCCATGGCCACCCTGGCCAGAATCACCAGCCCCGCGGCCTCGGGCAGCCGATCCCCCAGCCGTCTGAGCAGACCGAGACCGCGTTCGGCCCGCTCACGCGCCTCGACGGGGCGCCGCTGGTCCAGATGGAGCCCGGCGAGGTCGAGCGAGACGGCCGCCTCGCCGCGCGGATCACCCAGCTCGCGATAGGCCGCGAGGCTCCTGACGAGCAGGTCCTCCGCACGCCGCAACCCGCCGAGGGCGCGCAACGCATCGGCCCTGCCGCGCTGGTCGCCCGCGGCCGAGAACGCGGTCAGGCAGGCCACAAAACACGCCTCCGCCTCCTGCGTCCGCCCCCTGGCAAGATGGACCAGGCCGAGCCGGTGCCGGGTACGTGCCACCTCTCCCGCCTCCGCCAGCGGAAGCGCCCGCTGGAGGGCCTCGGCCGCCGCCACCAGGTGGCCCCGCACCCGGTGCAGGTCTGCCGTGGACCGCAACAGCAGCGCCTCGCCGTGGCGGTGGCCCATCCGCCGCGCGGCCCGCAGGCCGATCTCCGCGGCCGTGTGCCAGTCCTCGTGGTGCGCGCCGAGTTCGAAGAAGGGCGTCAGGTAGAAGGCCAGCCGCCAGGCCGCCTCGTCCAGGCCGGTCCGCTGGAAGTCGGCGACCGTCGCGACCAGGAACCCCCGCTCGGCGGCCAGCCAGCGGGCCGACTCCCTGAACTGCGTGGTCGCAAGGGCCATGACCTGCTCCGCCGTATGGGCCAGGGTCTGGCCCGAGCCCGGCTCCGCGGGCAGGAGCAGTGCCCTGGCCCGCCGGGTGCGGTCAAGGATCTCCTGTCCGGCCACGGCGAGGACCTGCCCGGGCTCGCCCTCCTCCCCCTCCAGGCGCTCGGCGGCATAAAGCCTGGTCAGATCGTGCCAGCCGTATCTTTCCTGGCCGGTCGCGTCGAGCCCGCGCACCTGCAGCAGGCCCGCCTCGGCCAGCGCCTCCAGCAACCGGTCGGCGGGCGCGCCGAGGACCGCCGAGGCCGCCCACGGGGCGAAGTCGGGCGCGGACAGCGCACCGAGGCGGCGCAGCAGCAGGCGTTCCCGATCCGAGAGCGCGTGGTAGCCGAGCGCCAGGCTGCTCCGTACGGCCAGATCGCCCGCGCTGAGCTCGTCAAGGCGGCCGCGCTCGTCCTCAAGTCGTCCCGCCAGGTGCTTCAGCGTCCAGTCCGGCCGCCGCGCCAGCCTGGACCCGGCGATCCTGAGCGCCAGCGGCAGCCCGCCGCACAGCGCCGCGATCCGCGCCGCCGCCTGCGGCTCGGCCCGCACGCGCTGCTCGCCCACCACCCTGGCCAGCATCGCCACGGACTCGCCGGGATCGAACACGTCAAGCTCGCAGGCGCGCGCCGCCTCCAGGCCGAGCAGCGGCGAGCGGCTGGTCACCAGCGTCAGGCAGCCGGGCCCGGTGGGCAGCAGCGGGCGCACCTGTGCCTCGTCGACCGCGTCGTCCAGCACCACCAGCAGCCGCCGCCCGCTCACCATGCTGCGGTAGAGACGGGCCCGCTCGGCCGGCTCGGCGGGCACGGCCCCCTGCGGGCAGCCGAGCGAGCGCAGCAGGTCCTCCAGCACCGCGCCCGGCGTCCTGGCCCTGAGCGAGGCGTAAAGCCGTCCGTCGGGGAAATCGAGCGCGGTGGCCGCGTGAATCGCCATCGCGGACTTACCCGCTCCCGCCGGGCCGTGCAGCACCAGGTGGACGGGCGCGCCACCGGCCGTGGGCACCGCCCCGCGGATCCAGTCCAGCACGCGCTCTCGCCCGGCGAAATCGACGACGTCCGGCGGCATCTCGTTCGGCACGGCTCTCGGAGACGCGTCCTTGGCCAGTACCCGCTCGTGCGCCTCCCGCAGCTCGGCACCGGGTTCCAGGCCGAGCTCGTCGACCAGCAGCCGCCGCGCCTCCTGATAGGCGCTCAGCGCCTCCGGCCTGCGTCCCGCCTGGTTGAGCGCCAGCATGAGCTGCCCCCATGCCCGCTCCCGCAGCGGGTACGCGGCCACGAGCGCGCGCAGTTCCCCGGTCAGCTCCGCACCGCGGCCGAGCGCCAGGTCCAGCTCGACGCGCTCTTCGAGCGCGGTGAGCCGCAACTCCTCCAGCGGTACGGCATAGGCCAGCCGCAGCGGCCCCGAGTCGATGCCGGCCAGCGCGGGTCCCCGCCAGAGCGCCAGGGCGGCGCGCAGCTCGTCGGCCGCCTCGGCGATCCTGCCCGCGTCCCTGGCCCGCCTGCCGGCGCTCACCAGGCGCTCGAACCTGTGCGCGTCCACCTGGTCGGGGTCGACGTCGAGGAGATAGCCTCCGGGCACGGTCCGGATCCCGTCCACCACCTTGCGCAGCGCGCTCACGTACACCCGCAGCACCGGCTCGGCCGAAGCCGGCGGCTCCTCGCCCCACACCTCGGCGATCAACCGGTCGACGGTCAGCACCCGCCCTCGCCGCAGCAGCAGCGCGGCCAGCAGCGCCCGGTGCTTGGCGGGTCCGGGCGTGAGGTCACGGTCGCCGTCAAGGACCCGCAGCGGTCCCAGCACGCCGAACCGCACCGCTTCAGCCCTTCGCCGGGCGAAGCTCGAACGAGCGGAACCTGACCTGGACGGGCTCGGCCGTGTCCGGCGCCGCGTAGACGCCGGTGTCCCCCGGGCCGTAGGGGTTCCGCGTGTCGGCGGCCTCGCTCACCAGTTCGTCGTTGAGCCACATGCTCAGGGCGACCCGGTCCCCCTGCTGCTCGCACTGGGCGACGATCCGGTTGTCGGCTGACTTCTTCACCCGTACGGGCCCGTGCAGGACCGTGCTCCGCCCACCGTGCCGTTTGGTGATCGAGGCGCTGCCCGAACCGGTGACCGCGAAGTCGTAGCGGTCACCGGTACTCGCGTCGCCGTGGCACCAGACGCCGAACTCCCCCGAGCCCCGCTCCAGCCGGATCTTGGAGCTGACCACGATGCCCTCGGCGGGCTCGGCGGAGAAGGGCGCCGACTTCCACAGCCGCCAGCCGGGGTTCGCGGTCAGCAGGTAGGACACACCGTCCTGCTCGGCCCTGCCACCGTCGGACGCGCCGACGGCCCAGGATTCGGCGAAGTCCGCGTGGTAGGGCAGCGCCGGTGCGCCGAGGCCGGCGTAGGCGGTCCATCCGCCTGCCAGGAGCGCCACGAGCGCGGCGGCGCCCGCGAGCCACGGCCACCGCCGGGTGCTCCTTCCGGGCCGTTTCTCTGGTGTGACCGGTCCCTCAGGGGCGCCCGGCGCACCGGTGACGGCCCAGGCCCGCTCGACCACCTGGCTTGCCGCCGCCGGGGTCGGCCGGCCGCCGATCAGCTCGTCCAGCAACTGCTGGGCGCTCGGCCGCCGCGCGGGATCCCTGGCCATGGCCCGCTCGACGACGGCGCGCATGCGTTCGTCGAGGCCGTCGAGATTCGGCCCCTCGTTGAGGATCCGGTAGAGGACCTCCGGCGGCGGGCCGCCGCCGAACGGCAACCGTCCCGTGCCGGCGAACGCGATCACCCCGCCCCACGCGTAGACGTCGATCGCGGGCGTCAGCGGCTCGCCGCGCACCTGCTCGGGGGCCATGAAGGCGGGCGTACCCATGATCGTCTGGCTGGTCAGGCTCTGGTGGTCGACAAGCTGGGCGATACCGAAGTCGATCACGCGCGGGCCGAGCGGCGACAGCAGCACGTTCGACGGCTTGAGATCGCGATGGATCACCCCCGCCCCGTGGATGGCGTGCAGCGCCGTGGCGATCCCGACCGCGAGCGCCTCCAGGTTGGCGCCGGTCAGCGGCCCCTGCTCGCGTACGGCCTGCGCCAGGTCGGGTCCCCTCACGTACTCCGTGACGAGGTAGGCGGCACCTTCCTCGATCCCGGCGTCGAGCACGGGAGCGGTGCAGAACCTGGCCACGCTGCGCGCCGCCGTGACCTCGCGGTCGAAGCGCCGCCGGAAGGCCGGGTCGCCGGCCAGCTCCGGGTGGATCACCTTCACCGCGGCCAGGCCACCGGTCGGGGTGGTGGCGAGGTGCACCACGCCCATACCGCCCCGGCCCAGCTCACGCCTGAGCTCGTATCCCCCGATCGCCTTCACCGGAGTCACCTTACGATTAAACGATTACATCCGGGACAAGCCCTCCCCCTCGTCACGACTCGTCGCCGGCACCTTCGCGGACCCGGCGTGCGCCCGCCGGGCTGCGAAAAACTCATGACAACGGCCACCTGCGGCGAAAGGATCGGCCCCATGACCGACACGCGCGTTGACACCCCCTTCATCGCCGACGAGAGCACCATGCTGCACTCCTGGCTGGACTGGCACCGGGAGACCCTGGCGGTGAAATGCGCCGGGCTGTCGGACGAGCAGCTTCGCCTGCGCTCCGCCGAGCCGTCCACGCTCTCCCTGCTGGGTCTGGTCCGCCACATGACCGAGGTCGAGCGCAACTGGTTCCGCAACGTCCTCAACGGTGAGGACATCGGCCCGTTCTACTATTCCGACGACGATCCCGACGGCGACTTCGACACTCTGGAGACGACCACGGCGGAGCAGGCCTTCGCCCGCTGGCGGGAGGAGATCGCCCACTCTCGCGAGGTGTCCGCCGGACTCCCCATCGACACCGTGGGCAAGGCGCAACGCCACGGCCATGACGTGTCGCTGCGCTGGATCCTCGTCCACATGATCGAGGAGTACGCCCGGCACAACGGCCACGCCGACATCATCCGCGAGCGGATCGACGGGGTCGCCGGGGAGTAGGCAGGGCCTGCCGGAAACCAGGCGGACCGGCAGCGGGCGGCTCAGGTGGGGGCGGGGGTCTCCGCCAGCGTCTCGGCGATCAGCCGGTCGAGGTTGGCCGGGCTCGCCGGGCGGGCGACGGCGGCATCGGCGAAACGGGCCAGGAGCCGGGCGAAGACCTCACGGTCCTGCTCGTCCCAGTCGGCCATCAGGCCGTCCAGGTAGGTGCGCCGGTGGCGGACCACCACCTCCAGCACGCGGCGGCCCCGCTCGCTCAGCACGAGCCTGGCCCGCCTGGCGTCCACGGCCGACTCCTCGCGCTCCACGAGCCCCGCGCCGATCGCGTCGTTGACCAGCCTGCTGGCGGTGGAGGGATCGACGTCCAACTGCTCGGCCACGGCACCCACGGTCACCTCGGGCACGTCCAGGCTCAGCTTGTGCACGGCGTGCACGACCATGACGTTCGACATGTGCACCGGCCGCTGCGGCTCTTCGGCCCTGCGCGCGCGCAGTGGCCGCGACCAGATCCGGCGGAGCCGAAACAGGGCCACATCGATCACCGCTCCGGGCGTCCCCTCGTTCACGGCGCCACCCTAACGCCTGCGGGGGGTGACGGGCGCCCCCGGCAGAAGACGGTCAGCCGGCCAGGCGGACCGGGTTGACCAGATCGGCGTACATCAGCAGGCCCGCCATGATGACCATCAGGAAGGCGATCGCGTACGTGAGCGGAAGCGCCTTGGCGATGTCGACGTGGCCGGGGGTGGGGCGGCGGGCGACGCGCGCGAAGCCGCGCTTGAGACCCTCCCAGAGGCCACCGGCGATGTGGCCGCCGTCCAGCGGGAGCAGCGGGATCAGGTTGAACAGGCCGATCGCCAGGTTGAAGCCCGCCAGCAGGTTGATGAAGACGACGATCTTGTTCTCCAGCGGGATCGCGGAGGCGGCGATCTCACCGCCGATGCGGCTGACGCCGATGACGCCGATCGGGCCGTTCTTGTCACGCTCGTCACCGGAGAAGGCGGCGTTCCAGACGCCCACCATCTTCTCGGGGAACCTGAGCAGCGCGGAGGCGGTGGCCGAGGTGAGGTCCCACATGTGCTCGGTCACGGCACCGAAGCTCTGCTGCTCTATGGCGATCTTCGGGCTGACCCCGAGGTATCCGACACCCTTTTCGATCTTGCCGGGCTCGTCGAGCGACTCGCGGTCCTGGGCGATGAGGGTGGCGTTGACGGTCAACTCCTGCCCCCCGCGCCTGATACCGATCGCGATCGGCCCCGCGCCGTGGTCGCGGATGGCCCGTGTCGCGGCGTCCCAGCTCGCGGCGGGCCGGCCCGCCACGGCCACGATGACGTCCCCCGGCCTCAGCCCCGCCACGCTGGCCGGGCTGGGCCTGTCGGCCGCGGTGCACTCCTGGTTCTTGGCGTAGTCGGCCGCGGTCTTCACGCACTGCGGGATCGAGGCGATCTCGGTCTTCTGCACGGGGATGCCGAACCCCATGAGCACGACGCCGAACAGGATGAACGCCAGCACGAAGTTCATCGCCGGACCGCCGGACATGATGATGACCTTCTGCCACCAGGGCTTGCGGTAGAACACCCGGTTCTCGTCGCCCGGCTGCACGTCCTCCAGGGCCACGTCACGCGCGTTCTCGATCAGGCCCTGCCACGGCCCGGTGGAGACCGAGCGCACCTTGCCCGGGGCGTCGGTGGGCCGGGGCGGCAGCATGCCGATCATCCGGATGTAGCCGCCGAGCGGGAGCCACTTGATCCCGTACTCGGTCTCGCCCTTGCGGCGCGACCACATCGTCGGGCCGAAACCGACCATGTACTGGGTGACCTTGACGCCGAACAGCTTGGCCGGCACCAGGTGGCCGATCTCGTGCAGCCCGATCGACACCATCAGTCCCACGAGGAACACAACGACTCCGACCACGGAGAGCCAGCTCACAGGTTCATACTCCCATCGCGGTTTCACCGACAATGCCCCATAAGAGATTAGCCGAAGTATCCGGCCTTCACGGCCCCGTTCCTCATCGGGTCACGTTCGGGCACTTTGCCGATCGGCCACATTTCATTGACATTAAGCGATCACACAATCACTCTTTGATGATGGTGAGGACGAGAGATAGGAGCGTTTTGATCGGAATTTTGGTCGCCGAACACCTACCCCTGATACGGCGCGGGCTGGTGGCCTCGCTGGAGGGCGAGAGCGACATGCGGGTGGTGGCCGACGTGGCCGACGGCGAGGAGGTCGTCCCCGCCGTTCTGCGGCACGCGCCCGAGGCCGCGGTCATCGACCTCGACCTGCCGGGGGCCGACGGTTTCACCACCGCCCTCCGGCTGCACGAGGAGGCTCCCCGCTGCAGTGTCCTGCTGCTCTCCCGCGCCCCGAACCCGGGCCAGGTCCGCCGCGCCTTCGCCGCCCACGCGCTCGGTTTCATGAGCCTGGAGGCCGACCCCGGGCAGCTGGCCGACGGCGTCCGCCGGGTCGCGGCCGGCCGCCGCGCGGTCGACTCCGAACTCGCGGTGGCGGCCCTGAGGTCGGCGGACAACCCCCTGACCCGCCGGGAGCTCGACGTGCTCCGGCTGGTCGCGCGGGGCGCCAGGTCCGGCGAGGTCGCCGACCAGCTGTTCCTCTCCGTGGGAACGGTCCGCAACCACCTGTCGCGGATCATGTGCAAGACCCAGGCCCGCAACCGTCTCGACGCCGTGCGCATCGCCGCCGACTCCGGCTGGCTCTGACGCCTCTCACACCTCAGGGGCGCCAGATGAGGATGAGGGCGCAGTCGTCGTTGTGCCCCGCCGACATGGAGGTGACCAGGTTACGGGCACCATCGCGGAACCCGGAGGGCACCAGACGCTCGGCCTCTCCCAGCAGGCGGTCGAGGCCCGCGTCGATGTCGCGCCCCGGCTGCTCGATCAGGCCGTCGGTGTAGAGCATGAGCGCGTCGCCCTTGCGGAGCATCCCCTGGTCCGCCTCGCAGTGCAGGTCGGGCACGACGCCGAGGACGACGCCCTTGGCCGTGGAGACCCGCCACGTTCCCGCGCCCGACTCGTACTTGACCACCGGGGGATGACCGGCCGAGGTGATGACGTACTCGCCCGTCGCGAGGTTGAGCCGCAGGTGGACCGCGGTGACGAAGCCCTCGGCCTCGCGCTGGCGGTGCAGGTAGGTGTTACAGGCGGGCAGGAAGTCGTCGACCGAGCCGAGCAGCCCGCCGAAGGTGCCCGACAGCAGCAGTGCCCGGGTGCCCGCGTCGACGCCCTTGCCCGACACGTCGACCAGGGCGAGCTCCATCGTGTCGCCCTCGCGGATGGAGACCAGGAAGTCACCGCCGAAGGAGGATCCTCCGGCCTGCTTGAGCACCACCTTGGAGCCCCACTCCTTGGGCAGCGAGGGCAGGTCGCTCTGGCTCTTGAGACGGTCGCGCAGTTCCAGCAGCATCGCGTCGCCGCGCAGGCCCTGCACGCCGAGCTTGCCCCGGGTACGGGCCATCAGCGCGGCCAGCACGGCGGTGAAACCGAAGGTGACCAGCAGGCCGGGGCCGATGTAGTCCACCCCTCGCACCACGGCCACGTAGATCAGCGAGGCCGCGACCGCGCACAGCAGCTTGACAAGGCTGTTCAGCCGGAGCTGAAGCCCGGCCACCAGGGTGATCGGGATCATGAGCGCCGGGGAGAACCACTCCATGGAGACCCTCGCGGCCAGCACACCGATCAACAGGGTCAGCAGGATCAGCGTGATGAGCAGGTTTCTGTCGCGTGCCAGAGGGCCCCGGCGCAGCAGACGCACGATGGGGACGAGAAGCGGGATGCGGACCAGGAACGCACGGAGCGCCGGGGGAAGCAGCGGCACCGGACGGGAACTCATGATGCGCCTGACTGTATCTGGCTATCCCCCATTTGGGCAGCCAACTTGACCAATGCCTTGATCACTAAGCGCGGATATTAGCTGGCCGGAACTGTTTGTCCCATCTACCGTGTGAAAAATGACTCTTAGCCTGCGTCCGATCACCGAAGCCGAGTGGTCAGGTTGGATAACCGTCGACGAGGAGGCGTTCGGCGCTCCCGTCCTCCCGCACCGGGCGGAGCTGTACAGAGGTGTCACCGAGTTCGACCGCTCGCTCGGAGTGTTCGACGGCGATCTGCTCGTGGGCACCACGGCGGTGTGCAGTTTCACCATGACCGTGCCCGGCGGCCCGATCCCGGTCGGCGGCATCACCGCCGTCGGCGTGCTGCCCTCCCATCGCCGCCGGGGTGTCCTCTCCTCGCTGATGACCCGCCAGCTGTCCGACCTGCACGAGCGGGGTGAGGCGGTCGCCGCGCTCTACGCCTCCGAGGCCGCGATCTACGGACGTTACGGCTACGGCAGGGCCGCGGACAGCCTGGTCTTCCGGATCCCCACGGCGAAGGCGGCCTTCACCCGGCACGCCCCCGTCGATCCGGGCCTGCGGCTGCGCGTCGTCAGGCCCGAGGACGCCAGGGCCACCTTCGAGAAGGTCCACGAGTCGGTGCTCGGCGAGCGTCCGGGACTGTACGCCCGCACACCCGGGCGCTGGGACACGGCGCTGAGCGACCACGAGGCCGACCAGGGCGGCGCCGGACCGCTGCGCGCCGTGATCGTCGAGGACGACACCGGTCCGCGGGGCTACGCGCTCTTCAGGATCAGGCAGAGCTGGACCGAGGATGACGTCCCCGACGGCGAACTGCAGATCAAGGAGCTGTTCGGTCTCGATCCCGCCGCCTACGCACTGCTCTGGCGGCACGTCCTGGACCGCGACCTGGTCTCGCACGTCACCGCCAGGAACCGTCCCTCGGACGACCCGCTGATGCACCTGCTGGCCGAACCCCGGATGCTCCACGCGCGCTGGCTGGACGAGCTGTGGATCCGCGTCGTGGACGTCGAGCGGGCCCTTCCGGCCCGCCGCTACTCCGCACCCGTGGACGTGGTGATCGACGTCGAGGACGACGTCTGCCCATGGAACGCGCGCCGCTGGCGGCTGACCGCCGACACCTCCGCCGCCCGCTGCGTGCCCTGCGACGATCCGGCCGACCTGGCACTGCCGGTCTCCGTGCTGGGCGCGGCCTACCTGGGCGGGCGCCCGCTGGCGGCCCTGCTGGCGGCGGGGGTGGTACGCGAGTCGCGCGCGGGGGCCCTGCGGGAGCTGTCCACCGCGATGTCGTGGGATTCCGCCCCCTGGGGCGGCATGATCTTCTGACCACGGCCACGGCCGCCCGGCCCGCCGATCAGGCCGGGCCCGGAGTGGACCCGCCCGGACGGGCCGGGCGGGTTATGGTTGCGGCATGGCACTGCAGAGCTTGCAGATCAACGCGATCACCGCGATGCGGGCGCGAGATGTCTCGCGCCCGACACAGGAGCAGCAGGACAGCGCGGACCGCCGCCCGCTGCGCGACGAGACGCCCCGCAAGGAGCCCACGCGCAGGCGGTGAGGACTACGGCAGCGGCGGGAGCTGGCCGATGGTCTCGTACGAGGTGAGCTGTGCGATCCGGCGGTTGTGGCGCTCGGCCCCGGAGTACGAGGTGTTGAGGAAGACCTCGACGAACCGGGTCGCCTCCTCCTCCGGGTGCATCCGCGCGCCGACGCTGACGACGTTGGCGTTGTTGTGCTCGCGGGCGAGCCTGGCGGTCTCCTCGCTCCAGGCCAGGGCGGCGCGGATGCCGCGCACCTTGTTGGCCGCGATCTGCTCGCCGTTGCCCGAGCCACCGATGACGACTCCCAGGCTGCCCGGGTCGTCCACGACGCCCTGGGCCGCGCGCAGCACGAACGGCGGGTAGTCGTCCTCCGCGTCGTAGACGAAGGGGCCGCAGTCCACGACATCGTGGCCGTGCTCCTTCAACCAGGAGACGATGTGGTTTTTGAGCTCATAGCCGGCATGGTCGGCACCGATGTAGACACGCACCCACCCAGTTTCGCAGGTGTGCGCGGGCGGCTTTACCCGGCCCCGGCTAGAGTAATAGTCCCTATGCTCACCTAACCCTTACAAGAGAGAACTCCACATGCGTGACATCCGAGTGGTCGGTGACCCCGTCCTGCGCACGCCCGCCGAGCCGATCACCGAGTTCGACCGCGACCTGCGGCGCATGATCGACGAGATGTTCGACGTGATGTACGCCGCGCAGGGCGTCGGCCTGGCGGGCCCGCAGATCGGCGTGTCGAAAAGGATCTTCGTCTACGACTGCAGCAACCGCAAGGGGCACGTGATCAACCCTGAGCTGACCGTGGACGACGACTCCGAGGTCCTCGACGAGGAGGGCTGCCTGTCCGTTCCCAGCCGCGAGACCGGCACCCCGCTCTACGCCAGAACGCCCCGGGCCGCCGGCGTGACGGTAAGCGGCCTGGACCGGCTGGGGCGGCCGATCCGGCTCAGGGCCCGCGGCCTGCTGGCACGCTGCTTCCAGCACGAGACCGACCACCTCGACGGCATGCTCTACGTGGACCGGCTGGCCAAGGACGCCGCCAGGAAGGTCCTGCTCCAGGCGCCCTGATCCGGCGGGGCCGGCCGGGCGCGGACAGCCGCGCCCGGCGCCCTCAGAGCTGGATCGCCTTGATCTCCAGATACTCCTCAAGGCCGAACTCGCCCAGTTCGCGGCCGAGGCCCGACTGCTTGTAGCCGCCGAAGGGGGCTCTCGGATTGAACTGACCGCCGTTGATCGCCACCTGGCCGGTGCGCAGCCGTCGTGCGACCTCGACCGCGCGCTGCTCGCCACCCGCCCACACCGCACCGGCCAGGCCGTACGGGGTGCCGTTGGCGATGGCGACGGCCTCGTCCTCACCCCGGGTGTAGGGAATGATCGTGAGGACCGGGCCGAAGATCTCCTCCTGCTCGATCACCATCCCCGGCTCCACCCCGGCGAACACCGTGGGCTCCACGTAGAAACCGCGCTCCATCGGCCGGTCGGTGCCTCCGGTGACCAGCCGGGCACCTTCCTCCTGGCCTCGGTTGATGTAGCGGATCACCCGGTCACGCTGGGCCGCCGACACGAGCGGGCCGAGCCTGGTCGCCTCGTCGAAGGGATCGCCGACCGTGTACTTCCGCGCGGCGTCGACGACGAGACGGACCACCTCGTCGTACTGGTCCCGGTGGACGATCATGCGGGTCCAGGCGGAGCAGGTCTGGCCGGAGTTGAGGAAGGCGTTGGCCACCGTCGCCTTGGCCGCCGCCGGAAGGTCCGCGTCCGGCAGGACCAGGCTGGCGGACTTGCCACCGAGCTCCAGGGCCACCCGCTTGATCGTCTCGGCCGCGAGCGAGGCGACCCGGCGCCCGGCCCCGGTGGAACCGGTGAACGACACCATGTCCACCTCCGGGTGGGTGACCAGGGACTCCCCCACCACCGGGCCGTAACCGCTGAGCATGTTGAAGACCCCGGCGGGCAACCCGACCTCGTCGAAGATCCCGGCGAGCGCGAAGGCCGCCAGCGGAGCCACCTCGCTGGGCTTCAGCACGACGGTGCAGCCCGCGGCGAGCGCGGCGCCCACCTTGCAGACGACCTGATGGAGGGGGTAGTTCCAGGGGGTGATGGCGGCGACCACCCCGGCCGGCTCCCTGAAGACGCGGGAGTTGCCGACCTGCCCGCCCTCGAAGTCGTAGGTCTCGGCCAGCTGGGCGTAGGAGGCCAGCACCCCGGCCGGCATCAGCGTCTGCACCCTCATCGCCACGCCGTACGGCGCGCCCATGTCCGTGGCGATGATCCTGGCTATCTGGTCGGAGCGTTCTCGTATCAGCCCGGCGGCGGCGGCGAGGATCCGGCCTCGCTCGGCGGGGGCCGTCGCCGACCAGGAGGGGAAGGCCTCGCGGGCGGCGGCCACGGCGACCTCGACGTCGGCGGGCGTCCCGGCGGGCACCCTGTCGATCAGCTCCTCGGTCGCCGGGTTGATCACGTCAATGCTCTCGCCCGACGCGGAGGGCTGCCAGGCTCCATCCAGATAAAGGTGACGCATGCCCCTCATCTTTGCGCGCGTGCCCCTGTTTCGCGAGGGTGCGGCGGGTACCGCGATCACACAGAGATCATCGTTGTACGGGGACACAACCGCGATTCCACCGGCCCGGCGGACCACGGCTCCGGGGAGGCCGGACGTGCTCGGCCCCGGCCCGCCGCGGTCACGCCCGGCGGGCCCGGGGAAAGGACGGAGCCCGCGGATCAGTCGAAGATCGGACGCCGGTCCCTGGACCGCTTGAGCTCGAAGAAGCCGTCGGTGGCCGCGACCAGCCGTACCCCGTCCCAGAGCTTGCCCGCGTCCTCGCCCTTGGGCGCGGGCGAGATGACCGGGCCGAAGAAGGCGACGCCCTCGACCGAGATCACCGGGGTGCCGACCTCCTGGCCGACCCGGTCGATGCCGTCGTTGTGCGAGGCGCGCAGTGCCTCGTCGAACTCCGTCGAGTCCATCGCGTCGGCGAACGTGCGGTCGAGCCCGGCGGCCTCCAGGGCCTCCTCGACGGTCTCGCGGAGCGTGTCGAGCTCCTTGACCCTGCCCTGGTTGTGAAAACGGGTGCCAAGCTCGGTGTAGAGGCGGCCCACCGTCTCGGAGTCGTACTTCTCCTGCACCGCGGTGACCACTCGGACCGGGCCGATGGCCTTGGCGATCATCTCGCGGTAGCTGTCGGGGATCTCCTTGTCCTCGTTCAGCACGTTGAGGCTCATGATGTGCCAGCGCGGCTCGATCGGCCGCACCTTCTCCACTTCCAGCAGCCAGCGAGAGGTCATCCACGCGAACGGGCAGAAGGGGTCAAACCAGAGGTCAACGGGGGTTCGCTCAGTCATCTTCTCGGCTTCCTGATCGTAAGGTTTCGTCGACAGCGACAACCCGGACAGCCGAGTTCCCTATTCCATGGGTGGATTAATACCTTTACACGTGGCTTTAATCTCAAATTTAATGATCAGCCCACAGGTTGTGCCAACGCCGCGCGTCGCGGCCTTACATGGCAGGATTCAGTCACCCCCTAGCAACGGAGCGGGGGAAGTTGTGAAGAGGGAGCGGTAGTGGCAGGCAATCTGACCCGTGATGAGGCGCGCGAGCGCGCACGGCTGCTCAGTGTGCAGTCCTATGCGGTGGAGCTCGACCTGACCGAGGGTGAGGAGCGCTTCGAGAGCGTCACCACGGTCCGCTTCACCAGCACCCGCCCGGGTGCCGAGACGTTCGTCGACCTGGCCGGCGCGAAGGTGCGCAAGGCGGTCCTGAACGGCGTCGAGCTGGACGTGAGCGGCTATGACCTGGAGACCGGGCGGCTGCCGCTGCCGGGTCTGGCCGAGACCAACGAGCTGCGCGTGGACGCCGACTGTTCCTACACCCGCACCGGCGAGGGCCTGCACCGCTTCGTCGATCCGGTCGACAAGAGCGTCTATCTGTACAGCCAGTTCGAGACGGCCGACGCGCACCGGATGTACGCGTGCTTCGACCAGCCCGACCTGAAGGCCACCTTCGAGCTGACCGTGCTCGCGCCGTCCCACTGGGAGGTCATCTCCAACGCGGCGCCCGACTCGGCCGAGGAACTGGCGGAGCACCATGGCAAGCACGGTGCGCTCCAGGCGGCCAAGCGCTGGCACTTCCCGCCCACCCCGGTGATGTCGACCTACATCACCGCGCTGTGCGCCGGGCCGTACCACAAGGTGACCTCCGAGCACGACGGCATCCCGCTGGGCCTGTACTGCCGGGCCTCGCTCGCCGAGCACCTCGACCCGGAGAACCTCTTCGAGGTGACCAGGCAGGGCTTCGACTTCTTCCACGAGATCTTCGGCGTCCGCTACCCGTTCGGGAAGTACGACCAGCTCTTCGTCCCCGAGTTCAACGCCGGGGCGATGGAGAACGCGGGCTGCGTGACCTTCCTGGAGGACTACGTCTTCCGTTCGCGCGTCACCGACGCGATGATCGAGCGCCGCGCCGAGACGATCCTGCACGAGATGGCGCACATGTGGTTCGGTGACCTGGTCACCATGCGCTGGTGGGACGACCTGTGGCTGAACGAGTCGTTCGCCACCTACGCCTCGGTGCTCTGCCAGGCCGAGGCCACCCGCTGGGGCCAGGGCGCCTGGACCACCTTCGCCAACGTCGAGAAGTCCTGGGCCTACCGTCAGGACCAGCTGCCCTCGACCCACCCGATCGCCGCCGACATCGTCGACATGCACGCGGTCGAGGTCAACTTCGACGGGATCACGTACGCCAAGGGCGCCTCGGTCCTCAAGCAGCTCGTCGCCTACGTGGGGCTGGACAACTTCCTGGCCGGGGTACGCGACTACTTCCGCGAGCACGCCTGGGGCAACACCACGCTCGCGGACCTGCTCGGCGCGCTGGAGCGCACCTCGGGGCGCGACCTGTCCTCCTGGTCGAAGGAGTGGCTGGAGACCTCCTGGGTCAACACGCTGCGCCCGTCGTTCACCACCGACCCCGAGGGCCGTTTCACCGAGTTCGACGTGCTCCAGGAGGCCCCCGCCGACTACCCGACGCTGCGCTCGCACCGCGTGGCCATCGGCCTGTACTCCCTGCGGGACGACAGGCTGGTCCGGGTGAGGCGAGTCGAGCTGGACGTGGTCGGCGCGCGCACCGCGGTGGCCGAACTGGTCGGCGAGGTACAGCCGGACCTGATCCTGATCAACGACGACGACCTGACCTACGCCAAGGTCAGGCTCGACGAGCGGTCGCTGCAGACCGTGGTGAACGGCGGCATCGGCAAGTTCACCGACTCCCTGCCCCGTGCGCTGTGCTGGTCGGCCGCCTGGGACATGACCCGCGACGCCGAGATGGCCGCCCGCGACTATCTCGCCCTGGCCGTCTCCGGGATCAAGTCGATCACCGACATCACGGTCGCCCAGACCGTGCTCCGCCAGACCCGCCTGGCCCTCCAGCAGTACGCCGACCCCGCCTGGCGCGAGGAGGGCATGGCCCGGCTGGCCTCCGCGCTGCGCGACCTGGTCATCGGTGCCGAGCCCGGCTCCGACTACCAGCTCGCCTACCTGAACGCGCTGGCGGCCACCGCCACCTCCACCGAGGACCTGGCGTTCCTGAAGGGGCTGCTGGACGGTGAGACCGTGCTCGACGGCCTCACCGTCGACACCGACCTGCGCTGGACGCTGACCGGCGCCCTGGTCTCCGGCGGCCTGCTCGGCGAGGAGGACATCGCTCAGGAGCTGCTGCGCGACGCCACCGCGACGGGCGAGCGTTCCGCCGCGCTCTCCCGCGCCTCGATCCCGACGGCCCAGGGCAAGGCGAACGCCTGGGCCGCGATCATCGAGGGCAAGCTGAGCGGCGCGCTGCTCCGCTCGACGATCGTCGGCTTCATGGACTCGCGCCACCCGGAGCTGCTGGAGCCGTACGCGGCGAAGTACTTCGAGGAGATCGGCAGGATCTGGAAGTCCTGGACCTCCGACAGCGCTCAGAACTTCGCCAACGGCTGCTACCCGGCTCTGGTCATCTCCCCCGGGACGGTCGCCAGGACCCAGGACTTCATCTCGGCCGACCAGCCGCCGCACGCCCTGCGGCGCCTGCTGCTCGAGGGCGCCGACGGTATCGGCCGCGCCCTGCGCGCCCAGGCCAAGGACGCCTCCACGGGCTGACCTCGCCGCTGAGACCGGAGGGACACCCCTCGCCAGGACGGGCGAGGGGTGTCCCTCCGGTGCGCCGTCACGGGCCGCTGAGGCCAGGCGGCCCTGAGCACCTCGGGGCGAACGCTGGTAGAGATAGGTGTCAACCGCAAGAAACACCCCATGTCCGGCTCCGTCCGGTCATCGAGATCTCGCCGGGTCCGGCCCCGGAAAGCGAAGTCAAGAGAGGGCAACCCCGTGGAATCGGCACGTGATCTGCTCATCTCCCTGGCCAGGAGGTACGCCTTCGGTGATGTCGGAGCCCTCGCCTCCGGTGTCGTGGAGAAGGCGGGCGACATCGAGGCGGCGTGCGAGTTCGGCCAGCGGCTGCTCGCGCTCGACGCGGAGGACTTCGCCGCCGAGGCGCGAGCCGTACCGAGTGACCTGCGGCGGCGGGCCCGGGCCTGCACGATGCCGCAGACACCCCGCGAGCAGCCACGCGGCGCGCTGGAGTCGCTGCGGCCCGCGTACGGGCTGCTGCTGGAGGTCATCGCGGTCAGGTGGCACCGTCGCGAGCTGAGCCCCATGGTCGCCGCCATCCACATCGCCAGCGAGTATCTCCCGCTGCTCGCATTCGAGCCGGTACTCGGCAACGCCGGTGATCCCGCGCGCTGGCCGGAGGGCCTGACCGCGCCGGACAGCAGGTTCGGGGTGATCGGCGACCGCGAGTGCGATCACACGAAGGCCGAGCAGTCGGCGGTCAACCGGACACTGCGCGTGGCGGGAGAGCCCGCCGAGGGGTGGCGCGCCTACTTCGACCGCCAGCACAGCCAGGTCGCCGGGGCGCTGGCCACCTGTGTGGCCGGCTGCCGCAACCCCTGCACCGCGATGGACTGGGTGCGAGCGGACCGCCGCGACGACCTCGCCCTGCGTGCCGGTGTGGCGCTGGCCTTCGCCGAGACCCCGCTGGTGCGGCTGCGGCACGCCGCTCCGGTGGGTCACGGGTTCGGCGTGCCCTCTCCCGAGGAGGTCATCGAGGCCTGGGAGCGCAGCCGGACCATCCTGGCCAAGAACGAGGTGGGCGCCGAGGCGTCCGGTGACGACGGCTTCCCCCTGCCGGGGCTGCCGGCCCTGTTCTCCGCCGTCGCGAGCGCCCCGGTGACGCCCTCGACGCTGCTGACGGACATCAGCAGCCACCTGGTGCGGCTTCTCCAGTCCTGAGCCGGCCCTGAGCCGGCCCTGAGCCGGCCCTGAGCCGGCCCTGAGCCGGCCCTGAGCCGGCCCTGAGCCGGCGCTGATGGCGGGGCGGATCAGAGCAACCGGCTGACGAACACCGACAGCGCGCAGCAGGTGATGGAGAACAGCATCAGCCAGACGCCCCGGCGGATGTAGCGCTGCTTGGCGTCTCCGACGGCGCTGAGCCTCCTGATCTCCAGGACGAGCAGGTCGACCCTGTCGCCGGGCCTCGATCCCGGCCGTACCTCGCCGCCGAACCCCCCGGGATAGAACCGGCGTCTCTCCAGCGTCCTGCCCGCCAGCCTCGCGGTACGGCGGTAGAGGGCTCCGACGAGCATGAGGATCCCCATCAGCCAGAAGAACATACCGGTCCACCAGAGCCATTCGATCTTGCTGGACAGCTCACCGGGCCTCCAGTACCCGTTCAGCAGCCCGACGACGACGGCACCGGCTGCCGCGCCCGTCGTGACCAGCAGGATGACCGCCGTCTCATCCTCCCTGCGGACCCTCGCCCGGACATCGGCGAATGCCTCCTGCACGTAGCCGATGATCATGTCAGGCTCCCGCGCCGCCGTGAACCCCCTGGAAGAGCGACCCAGCAGCGCGTCCCACCTGATCCTCAGCACGAGCCGATTATCCGGGAAAATCATCTTCGCTCAGCGCGAACGGATCATCCGCGCCGCACCGCCCGGTCCGCCAGCAGCAGGACTCCGGTGACCACCCCGCCCACCAGGTCGCCCAGACCGAGGATCGCGGCCATCGACAGCGCGGCCGCGCGGCATTCGGCGTCGGGCAGCCACACCCTGGCCCGCGGACCTGTGACGATCTCCAGCGCCCTCCCGTGATGGTCCACGAAGACGAGCACCGCCCTGTCGGCCTCCTCTCCCAGCGCGGCGTGCAGCCGCTCCGAGAAGTGACGGCGCGGGCCGATCGCCGGCCCGAGGTAGGCGGCGAAGCGCAGTCCGGTGAGCCGCTCCGCGGTGCGCAGGGCCCCGCGGACGTCGTCCCCCTCTGTCGAGGTCAGGGTCAGCATCTCCGTACCTCGCCTTCGCCGGCCCTCGCCGGGCCTCACCAGGCCGCCGACGCTCCACCGGTGTGCCGCCCCGGCTCGGCGGTCTCCGCGAGCGAGACCCAGTCTGCCTCAGGCGCCGCAGGCAGGCTCGGACGCCGCTCCGTCAGCACCAGGACGGCATCGCTGACCCCGCGCTCGCTACCGAACGGTCCCCCCAGCCAGACCGCACCCGCTGATGTGCTCCTCGCGGCCCTGTCGCGCATCCTGCCGGGCATCGTCACAAGCAGGACGATGAGCAGGAACAGGCCACCGGAGACCCCGATGAGAAAGCCCAGGACCTCGATCGCGCTGTCCATGTCTCAAAAGTAACCCCAGGCCGGCGGCCCGTCGAGGACTACCAGGTGGTGGGCCTGCGCTCACCCCAGAAACCCCCGCGAGCGGCCTCGATCTGCGACGACACGGAGATCAGGGTGCCCTCGCCGCCGAACCTGCCGGCCAGCATCACGCCGATCGGGAGGCCGTCCGCGCTCCAGTGCAGCGGCAGGTTGACCGCGGGCTGGCCGCTGACGTTGTAGACGGCGGGGAAGGCGGCGAACCGCTTCATCCGCTCGAAGGTCTCCTCGGGGCCCTCGACGTCCTCGAACCAGCCCACGGGCCTGGGCGGTTGCGTCACGGTCGGGGTGAGCACCGCGTCGTAGGGGTCGGTCGCCAGCAGGCCGAACCGGGTGGCGAGCTGCAGCGCCGACTGGGCCTGCAGGAAGTCGGGGGCCGGGGTGGCGAAGCCGCGCTCGCGCAGCCAGGCGGTCAGCGGCCGGAGCCTGTCCTGCCTGGTCGGATCGACCGGGTGCATGCACGAGAACGCGTACCAGAGCGTCACGAACTGCGGCACCGTGTCCGGCCCGAACGGCGGGGCGATGTCGACCACCTCGTGTCCGAGCGCCGCCAGCTCCGCCGAGGCGTGCTCGTAGGCGGCGAGTACCTCGGGGTCCACCACGACGCCGGGGACCAGCGGCTCGGCGTAGCGGGCGATCCGCAGGCGACCGGGGTCGCGGCCCACGTACGCGTGGAAGGAGCCGAGTTCCGGCGGCGGCGCGTGATAGAGGTCGCCGGGGTTGTGGTGGGCCATCACGTCGAGCAGCGCGGCGGCGTCGGCGACGGTTCTGGTGATCGGGCCGTTGGTCGACAGGCCGGCCAGGTCGGGCACTATCGGTGCGAAGCTGATCCTGCCCCGGGAGGGCTTGATACCGAACAGCCCGCAGACCGAGGCGGGGATGCGGATCGACCCGGCGCCGTCGCTGCCCTGCGCGGCGGGGGCCAGGCCCGCGGCGACCGCCGCCGCCGCGCCGCCGCTGGACCCGCCGGCCGACCGGGAGAGATCCCACGGGGTGCGGCTGGGCGCCGAGACGGCGGTCTCGGTGTAGCACGGCAGCCCGAACTCGGGCGTCGCGGTCTTGCCGAGCATGATCGTCCCAGCGTCCCTGAGCCGCTCGACCACGCTGTCGTCCACCGGTGCGACGAAGTCCTCGTAGGTGGCCGAGCCGAAGTGGATCGGCACGCCCTTGACGAGGTTGAGGTCCTTGATCGGGATCGGCACCCCGGCCAGGGGCGAGGGATCGTCTCCGGCGAGCACCCTCGCCTCGACCTTGTGCGCCTGCTCCAGGGCGAGTTCGGGGGTCACCGTTACGTACGCGCCGATCTGGGGGTCCAGGCGGGCGATCCGGTCGAGGTAGTGCTCGGTGATCTCGACGGGCGAGACCTCCCTGCGCCGCACGGCTGCCGCCTGCTCCAGAGCGTTAAGATCGTGAATGTGAGCCACGCCCCGCACAGTAGGCGCAGAGCGCGCGGTTATCCAGAGTGGAAGCCCGTAGATACCCGGTTCATAGCAGCGCCAAGCGGGTGACGGCGGTCACAAAAGTATGAGATACGCAATACTAGGCACCCGCCGAGGACGTCAGCTACCGTGAGTTACGTGGATTCCGGTCAGGTACCAGAAGACGGTAACACTACGTCACCGATTTGGGTCAGTGACCGACAGGCCGAGGACCGGCCGACGTCTCGACCCACCGCACCAGCGTCTACGTACGCACCCGTCGAGCGCGCCGCGCTGCGCAGCCTGCTCGATCACCCCAAGTACCGCCACCTGCGCCGACGCGTTCTCGTCGCGGTCGGTGTGGGCGTGCTCGCGGCCATCCTGCTGGCCAGCTGGCAGCTGGGCTTCACCGCCGCCGTGGTGGCCGCGATCGTCGACACGGCGCTTCACGCCCGTTCCAACTCGTCGGTGCCCGCCTGGCGGCGCTCCTCGGTCGCGGAACGGCGGACGGAGATGCAGTTGAAACGGCTGGAGCGCGGGGGCTACCGCACCCTGCACGCCCGCGCGATCCCCGGCAGCGAGGCCCAGATCGACCACCTGGTCGTGGGTCCCACCGGCGTCTACGCGGTCGACTCCGAGAAGTGGGACAAGCGCCTGCCCGTCCGCGTCCAGTCGCACCGCAAGCTGTTCCACGGCCCGTTCAACCAGAAGCCCCGTCTCGACGAGGCGCGCTGGGAGGCGTCCCAGGCCGCCGAGCTGATCGCCGCGGAGCTCGGCCGTGAGGTCGCGATCGTGCCGTCCCTGGCGATCTACGGCCCGGCCATCCCCTGGAAGGTCCTCAACGTCCGCGAGGTCGACGTATTCGACGGCAGTCGTGTCCGTAAATGGATCACCAAGCGGGAGCGCTCACTCACCGACACCGAGATCGACAGGATCTACGAGGTCGCCGCGCAGGTCCTGCCCGCGCGCTACCCGGAGAACTGACCTCGGCCGTCCTCACCGGCCCTCCCACACGGTGTCCGCGAAGCGGCGGTGTTCGCGGAACCTGTGGTCACGAACCCGATGTCTCATGGCATGGGCAGTCGTCTCACGCGCTGAGCGGTGGCCGTACCATTCATAGACCACGGTTTCGATGATGGGAGAAGCCTCATGCCCGCCCTCAGGTCTCGTACGGTCACTCACGGCAGGAACATGGCCGGGGCCCGGGCCCTACTCCGGGCGACGGGCGTGTCCGGCGAGGACTTCGGGAAACCGATCATCGCCGTGGCCAACAGCTTCACCCAGTTCGTCCCCGGGCACGTCCACCTGCGCGAGGTCGGCGACGTCGTGGCCGGCGCGATCCGCGAGGCGGGGGCGATCCCTCGCGAGTTCAACACGATCGCGGTCGACGACGGCATCGCGATGGGTCACGGCGGCATGCTGTACTCGCTGCCCAGCCGCGAACTGATCGCGGACGCGGTCGAGTACATGGTCAACGCGCACTGTGCCGACGCGCTGATCTGCGTCTCCAACTGCGACAAGATCACTCCGGGCATGCTGCTCGCCGCCTTCCGGCTGAACATCCCCACGGTCTTCGTCTCCGGCGGTCCGATGGAGGCGGGCAAGACCCCCAACGGGAAGCTCGACCTGATCGACCCGATGATCGCCGCGGCCAACGACGCCGTCTCCGACGCGGAGCTGCTGGAGATGGAGGAGAACGCCTGCCCGACCTGTGGTTCGTGCAGCGGCATGTTCACCGCCAACTCGATGAACTGCCTCGCCGAGGCCATCGGCCTCGCGCTCCCGGGCAACGGCACGATCCTGGCCACGCACAAGGCACGCAGGAAGCTGTTCGAGGACGCCGGACGCCGGCTCGTGGAGATCACCCGCCGCTACTACGAGCAGGACGACGAGACGGTCCTGCCGCGCGCCATCGCGACCAAGGACGCGTTCGAGAACGCCATGGCACTGGACGTGGCGATGGGCGGCTCGACCAACACGATCCTGCACATCCTCGCCGCGGCCCGCGAGGCCCAGGTCGACTTCGGGCTGAAGGAGATCAACGAGATCTCGCTGCGGGTGCCCTGCCTGTGCAAGGTCGCCCCCGCTACCGCGAAGTACCACGTCGAGGACGTCCACCGCGCCGGCGGCATCCCGGCGATCCTGGGCGAGCTCGACCGGGGCGGTCTGCTCCACCGCGACGCCTACACGGTCAACGGCGGCACCCTGGGCGACTACCTCGACGCCTGGGACCCGCAGTCGCCGCGTGCGCTGCCCGAGGCCCTTGAACTGTGGCACGCGGGCCCCGGTAACGCCCGCACCGTGAAGCCCTTCTCCCAGGGCGCCCGCTGGGAGGAGCTGGACCTCGACCGGTCCGAGGGCTGCGTGCGTGACATCGAGCACGCCTACACCCGCGACGGCGGCCTGGCCGTCCTCTACGGCAACATCGCCACCGAGGGCTGCATCGTCAAGACCGCCGGGGTCGACGAGTCGATCTGGAGGTTCGAGGGCCCCGCGGTGGTCTTCGAGTCGCAGGACGACGCGGTCGAGGGCATCCTCAACAACAAGGTCAAGGCCGGCGACGTCGTGGTGATCCGCTACGAGGGGCCGAAGGGCGGGCCCGGCATGCAGGAGATGCTGTACCCCACCTCGTTCCTCAAGGGCAAGGGGCTGGGCAAGGACTGCGCGCTGGTCACCGACGGCCGCTTCTCCGGCGGCACGAGCGGACTGTCCATCGGTCACGCCTCCCCCGAGGCGGCCGAGGGCGGCACCATCGCGCTCGTCGAGAACGGCGACCTCGTCACGATCGACATCCCCGGCCGCTCGATCGAGCTGAAGGTCTCCGCGGAGGAACTGGCCGCCCGCCGGGAGAAGCTCCTGGCCGACCTGGGCGGTTACCGGCCGCGGACGCGCCAGCGCCCGGTGAGCGCCGCGCTGCAGGCCTACGCCGCGCTTACCACCTCCGCCTCCACCGGCGCCTCGCGCGACCTGTCACAGCTGTCACGCTGACCTGGGCTTCCTATCGGGTAGAGATGCCTTACCCGATAGGAAGTTCGAAAAAATGTCAGTGCTCGGACGTATTATCTGGGTATGACTAGCGTCATGAAGCTCACCACCCCGCTGACAGCCGCCGAGATCGCCGCCCTCGCCCTGTCGATGGCGCATCTGGGGTCGAGTCCGCAGGCAGGCGCCGCTCGCAGCGGCCTGCGTCATGCGTTCGAGCAGATGGAGATCGACGACGACGTCGTCGCCACCACCCTGACGACCCTCACCGAGCCGATGCCCGCCCCGATCGCCGACCGCGCCCGGACGATCGCCAACGCCATCACCTCAGGCCTCGTCATCCGCCTCCACTACCGTGACGTCTCCGGACGGATCACAGTCCGTGACGTCGACCCGGTGACCTGCATGGTCCACCGCGAATACTGGTACCTCGTCGGCATGTGCCGCATGCGCCACGCGATCCGGGCGTTCCGGTTCGACCGGATCGTCGCCACCGAACCCACCTTCGTGCCGGCCCGCCCGCACCGAGCCGAGGGATTCCTGCCCTTCCAGGGCAAGCGCGCCGCATAACCGGTCGCGGTCAGGTCATCTCGAGCTGCCACCCAGGGCCGGTCCGGGCCGGTCCGGGTGGCAGACTCCCGATGTGGTCAGCCGCAGCAGCCGCCGCCGCAACACCCGCCACCGCCGCCGGAGGGCCGGGGCGCGGCCGAGGAACTCGCGGAGCCGCCGGTCACCGCGACGGTGGACAGCAGCTTGACCGTGTCGTCGTGGCCGTCGGGGCAGAGCGCCGGCTCACCGGAGCGTGCCATCGGACGGGAGATCTCAAAGGTGGACCCGCAGGCGCGGCAGCGGAAGTCGTATCGGGGCATGACCCCAAGGTTACCCGGCTCGCTCGCCGCACACCCGTGCCGCCGACGTCCTGTCTCTTCCCACGGGACCTCCCCGGGCGGGCGGCAGACGCACGCCGAGAAAGGTCAGGCGAAGGTGATGGAGGCGTAGTCGGCCACCGGCCGGTAGCCGATCGCCTGGTAGATCGAGTTGGACGTGGGGTTGGACAGGTCCGTGAAGAGCAGCACCTCCTCGGCGCCCTCGGTGAGCACCTTGGCGCTCACCGCGTGCGAGAGCGCGGTGCCGTAGCCCTTCCGGCGAAACTCCGCGGGCGTGTAGACGGGGCCGACCCGGGACATCCCGCCGATGGGCGAGGAGGCCCCGGCGAACGCGACGGGCCGCCCGCCCGCCTCCCACACGAGCAGTTCCCGTCTGGCGATCCGGCTGGCCACCAGCGGGGTCAGGTCGACGGGGCCGGCGGCCTCGGCCTCGGCCTGGAACTCCTCGCCCCACCGGACCAGGAGATCGAGGTCGTCGGCGACGGCCACGCGCGAGGCCCCTGGCGGAGCGGGGTCCGGGCCAAGCAGCACGTCGAGCCGGTAGAGGCGTTCCGCGCGGCGCTTGGCCTCGGGCCGCCACCAGGAGGCGGCGAACGCCTCGGCCAGCGGGAGCGGCCCGGTCACGCCGGGGATCGCCCTCTCCTTCTCGATCAGGTCGGTGGCGAGGCCGAGCACGGTGTCGGCGGGGATATCGGGGAGCAGCAGGGGGTGCGGAGGCGTCTGGATCGCGGTCGCCACGATCCGGCCGTCGCGCTCCAGCCTGCCCAGCAGCACGTCATCGCCCCACAGACCGCTCCGTACGGCGCGCAGGACCGTGAGTGGGACGGTGTTGCGGACCGGATCCCGCAGCAGCCACGGCTCCGCCATCCCCGCGTACGCCTCGATGTCGGAGGTGAAGGTCCATGTCATGACCATGATTGTGCCTATCGGGGATCACCGGCGCCAACGGGCATGCCGCCGTGGGGGCGCGCCTCGGGGCGGGCCCGCCCGCGCCGGGAAGGGGACGGCCACGACCCCGGCGAGGGGGGCCCCCAGGGGGACCGGCGGCGGGGGGGGGC